>JAFVCK010000068.1 GCA_017479265.1 Bacteroidales bacterium
ATTAGCCGACAAAGTTACAAAAAAAAACTGTCGGTTATGCCCTAACCGACAGTTTTTTAACATTGCTAAAGCATTAGACTATACCCTGCTCCAGCATTGCAGTTGCAACCTTCATGAAGCCGGCGATATTCGCGCCCTTCACATAGTCCACGTGACCGTCGGGCTGGGTACCGAACTTGACGCACTGCTCGTGAATGCTCTTCATGATGAAGTGGAGCTTGTCATCGACTTCCTGTGCATCCCAGGAGATATGCTCGGCGTTCTGGGTCATTTCGAGGCCTGATGTTGCCACGCCGCCTGCATTGACAGCCTTTCCGGGAGCGAAGAGTATGCCGTTGTTCTGGAAGAAGTGGATGGCTCCGGGCTGGCAGCCCATGTTGGAAACCTCGCAGCAGCACCAGCAGCCGTTTGCCTTCAGCTCCTTGGCATCATCCTCGCTGAGTTCGTTCTGGAAAGCGCAAGGGAGCGCGATGTCGCAAGGGATGCTCCAGGCCTTCTTGCCGGGAGTGAAAACAGCCTTTCCGGGGAACTTGACAGCCATATCCTCAACCTTGTTGCGGTTGGAAGCACGCATAACAAGCATGTAGTCAATCATTTCCTTGGTGATGCCATCAAGGATATGGCATACGCCGTCGGGACCGGAGATGGCCACGACCTTGGCACCAAGCTGGGTAGCCTTTGTGGCCGCACCCCATGCCACGTTGCCGAATCCTGAGAGAGCAACCTTCTTACCCTCTATGGTCTTGCCGGCCTTGTCGAGAAGATGCTGGGTAAAATACAGAGCGCCGAAACCGGTTGCTTCGGGACGGAGTATGGAACCACCCCAGGTGCCGCCCTTTCCGGTCAAAACACCGGTGTTGTACTCGCGTGCGAGTTTCTTATACATTCCATAAAGGAAGCCTATTTCGCGGCCGCCCACGCCAACGTCACCGGCAGGAATATCCTGGTCGGGACCTATGCACTGCCAGAGTTCAAGCATGAAAGCCTGGCAGAAACGCATGATTTCAGCATCGGACTTACCCACGGGGTCGAAGTCGGAACCACCCTTGGCACCACCCATAGGAAGGGTTGTAAGGGCATTCTTGAAAGTCTGCTCGAAACCGAGGAACTTCAGCATGGAAGGGGTCACTGCCTTGTGGAAACGGAGACCGCCCTTGTAGGGACCGATGGCACTGTTGAACTGGATACGGTAACCGGTGTTGGTCTGAACCTCGCCACGGTCGTCAATCCAGGTAACCCTGAAGGTAAAAATGCGGTCGGGCTCCACGATACGCTCGACAATCTTTGCAGCCTCGAACTCGGGATGCTGGTTATAGACATCCTCGATGGATTCCAGAACTTCCTGTACAGCCTGGAGATACTCTTTCTCCAGAGGGTACTTGGCCTGGAGCTTCGCCATTATAGCTTCTGTTTTCATAGAATGATTATAAATTTTTAGTGTTTTTCCAAAAACTCTGCAAATCTAATAATAAAAACGATAAAAACAACGAAAAATCAAAAGAAAAAAAAGCAGACGAGGACGCCTGCTTTTCAAAAATGTTTTCCTTGGGCTACTGCTGCTGAGCCTGAGCCTGTGCCTGGAGTTCAGCCTGGAGAGATTCGAGGGTACGTCCGTCAGGAATGTTCAGGGCCTTGCGGGCGGCAGGAGTGAGGTCCACGCTCTGGGTTTCGTTGATGTACAGAAGCTGGGCACGCTCGAACACATAGATGTATCCGCCGTCCTTGGCAAGCTTCTCGACAGCCTTCATTGCCTTCTCCTGAATCGGGGCCATAAGCTGGGTCTGCTGCTGCTGAAGTTCAGCCTGGATATTCTGCTGGAATTCCTGAATTCTGTTCTGGATATCGGCAAGTTCCTTCTCCTTGGCATCCTTTATTGCAGCCGTCCAGGTAGATGACTTCTGCTGATACTGGGAATACTTGTTCTGGAACTCCTCGACCATGCTGTCATAGGTCTCGCCAGCCTCCTTGGAGGACGCGGCAAGGGCTGCACGGGCCTCGTCGGCCTCGGGCATGAGCTGCACAAGCTCGGAGAAATTGACATGGGCGAACTTCAGTGTCTGGGCCGATGCGGTCAGAGTCATAAGTGCCGCTGCGGCAAATGCAAAAAACTTTTTCATATTAATTTGATTCATTGATTATCATTTGTTTAGAATTCCTGTCCTATCATGAAGTGGAACTGGCTCTTGCCGTTGACGGGGTCGTCGAAGCCATATCCCCAATCGACTCCCAGAAGTCCTACGACAGGCAGGAACACCCTAACGCCGACACCTGCGGACCTCTTGATCTGGAAGGGGTTGAAATCCCTTATGTCAGACCAGCAGTTACCACCCTCGAGGAAGACAAGCGCGAATATGGTGGACTGAGGCTGCATGATTATAGGATAACGCAGCTCCACGGTAAATTTGTCATAGACGTTGCCGTTATATGCCGTACCCGAAGATGCGTAAGGCGAAATGGTCTGAGGAGTCAGGGAGTAGTTGGAATAACCCCTCAGGGAAATCACCTCCGTTCCGTAAGTATTGTATCCGGTCATACCGTCGCCGCCGACCCAGAAGCCTTCGAAAGGAGAATAGCCCCAATTGCGGTTGTAGTAACCAAGATATCCGAACTGCATGCGGGTACGCAGCACAAGGTCGCCTATAATCTTCTGGTAGAAGTTGGCCTTGAAGGACCACTTGTGGTATTCTATCCAGCGGTAGCGCTGCTGGGCGGACCATATCATGTGGGGAGTGCCGGAAGCGTCGTACCAGTACTCGTTGTAGTTCACGTCACGCCAGCTGGCCACCGGTATCTTGTTCCCGTCCTTGTCCAGGGTATATTTGCGGAAGAGGGAATAAGGAGGGGTGAAGGACACGGAGAAGGATATGTCCTGGCCGCGGCGGGGGAATATCTGCTGGTCCGTGGAATTCCTCGACAGGCTGAGGGTATAGCTGAAGTTGTGGGCTATGCCGTCGTCGAAGATAAAATAGTTCTGGTACCAGTTGGTAAGCCTGTATGTCTGCCAGCTGAGCTGGTTGTACAGAACGAAATAGTTGTCAGGCCACTTGAGGCGGTTGCCCAGTCCGGCGGAGAATCCGAACACTTCCATTTCCCTGTCATGGGAAAGGATGTTCCATGCCAGGTAGGAGTTGGTCTGACGGGTGTAATATGCAGACAGACTCAGGGCAGTAGGCTTCTTGCCGAAGAGCCAGGGCTCGGAGAAACTGGCCGACAGGGCCGTGTAGTAGGTACCGGAAGTCTGGAAACGGAGGGACAGGTTCTGCGCGTCTCCCAGAGGCACAGGCCTCCATGCGCCCTTCTCGAACATCCTGCGGGTGGAGAAGTTGTTGAAACTAACGCCGGCGGTAGCAACGAAGGTGTTGCCGCCCCATCCTCCGGAAAGTTCCAGCTGGCTGGAAGGCTTCTCGGTGACATTATATACTATATCGACAGTATTGTTGCTCTGGTCGGGAAGAATGCTGTATCCGCCCTCGCCCATTATGGACTCGGGGTCGAACTGGCCCAGGGAAGCGATTTCCCTTATGGAACGCTCGAAGTCGCTCTGGCTGAAAAGATATCCCGGACGGGTATATACCTGACGGCGCACCACCCTCTCGTTGGTAAGGTCGTTGCCGTTGATTATTATGTTGTTGAGGGTAGCCTGCTTGCCTTCGACTATGCGCATCTCGACATCTACGGAGTCGCCCTGTATGTTGACCTCCACAGGCATGACGCTGAAGAAAAGGTAGCCGTTGTCCCTATAGACCTTGGACACGTCTGTCTCGTTCTGCTTGCCTCCGCCGGTGAGCCTCTTCTGCATGGTGACCATGTCATAGACATCGCCCTTCTTGACCTGCAGGATTTCGTTGAGCACATCGGAAGAATATACGGAGTTGCCGGTCCAGTTTATATTCCTGAAATAGTACTTGCGGCCGGGGTCGGTCTGGAGGTCTATGCCAAGGCGGTTCTCCTCGACATAGTAAATGGAATCCCTCAGCAGCCTCGCGTCGCGGTAACCCGCCTCGTTGTAGGCGCTTATGAGGCTCTTCTTGTCGTTGGGATATTCCTTCTCGGAGAACTTCTTGCTGGAGAAGAAGTTATAGATCTTGTTGGACTTGGTCTTCTTCATGGAACGGGCCAGTTTGAACTCGCTTATGTCGCTTGGACGGCCTATGAAGTTGATGGTCTTCACCTTGACCTTCTTGCCCTTGTCAACAGCGAAATTCACCCTGATGGCATTCTTGATTATGCTGTCCTTCTTGACCTGGGGAGTAACCTTCACATTGAGAAAACCCTTCTCCTTGTAGTAACGGCTGATTATGTCGCAGGATGTCTTGGACACATATTCCGAGAACTCGCCTCCCCTCTTGAGGGTAAGCCTCTCCTGAAGGTCCTTGCGTTCGCCGCTCTTGACTCCGCTGAATGTCCATGCGGACATCCTGGGGCGTTCCTGTATGGTAATCCTGAAAAATGCGCTGTCGCGGGCGGCGGATAGGGAGTCTATGGAAACGGCCACGTCCTGGAAATACTTCTGCATCCACAGGCGGTTTACAATGGCAGACACCTGGTCGCCGGGAACGGTGACCTCCATGCCCTTGTGCAAGCCGGAGAGCTGAATAATCTGGTTGTCATCAAGATAGGTATTGCCTTCGACCTTCACCCCGCCCACTATGTATTTGCGGGGAGAAGACCAATCCACCTTCACATTCTGTGCACGGACGGCCGCCCCTGCAAGGAGCAGCAGCATCAACGCACAACATTTCAGCTTTCCTGTCATCTCAATCGGTACAATCAATCTGCAAATATAATCATTTTATTTGACTTTTCCGTATCTGCGGTCCCGTTCCATATAAGCCTTTATAGCCTGGCGGAACTCCGGCTTGCGGAAATCTGGCCACATCACTGGAGTAAAATAGAACTCCGAATAAGCACCCTGCCAGAGCAGGTAGTTGCTTATCCTCTGCTCCCCCGAAGTCCTGATGATAAGGTCGGGATCAGGAATGCCGGCTGTAACCAGAAAACGGTCGAAACCGCTGATATCCAGCTCTTCTATCTCCTCGGCGGACAGGCTGGCGGCCATTTTCTTGGCAGCCTGGAGTATGTCCCACTTGCCGCTGTAGCTGAGGAAGACTATCATGGTGAGTTTGTCATTGGAGGCCGTAGTCTCCTCAATGTGCGCGAGGGTGTCGTTCAGCATGGGATCCAGCCTGGAACGGTTGCCCAGCACCATAAGGCGGATTCTGTTGCGCACCATGTTCTCGAATTCATCGGAAATGGCCTTTCCCATAAGCTGCATGAGGGTATTGACCTCTTCCTTGGGCCTGTTCCAGTTCTCCTCGGAAAAGGCGTACAGGGAAAGGTAGCGGATACCGTCCTCCACGCAGGCTTCGGTCACGGCGCGTACGCTCAGCACGCCGTTGCGGTGGCCGAAAACGCGTTCCTGCCCCCGGGCCTTCGCCCAGCGGCCGTTACCGTCCATGATAATGGACACATGTTGCGGCAGTCTGTCCATCAATAGTAATTGTTTCTGATATCCTCTCCCCAGAACAACTTGCCGGTGAGAGCCCTCACGAAATTGGATTTCGCGAGCCGTATCCTTTTTAGCGAAAACTGTGCCATAGAAATATGGACGGACCAGTCGGGTTCTATCTCGACGGTCTTGTTGTCCATGGACATGGTGACCTTCTCGTCACGGCACAGCAGAGATATGTCTATCTTGGCCGTATCGGGCACAACGAGGGGCCTCACATTGAGGTTGTGGGGAGAAATGGGGGCTATGATGAGCACCTTGGTATCAGGCATGCATATAGGCCCTCCCACGCTGAGTGAATATGCGGTAGACCCTGAACTGGTAGCCACCAGAAGGCCGTCGGCCCAGTATGTGGGAAGGAGTTCCCCGTCTATGGACACATTGATGCCGAGCACCGCTCCGCCGCTGCGGTGGAGGGACACTTCGTTGACTGCGTAAGGCAGCAGGCCTATGTCCTTGCGGGCATTCTTGCCCTTGAGGGTAGCATTGAGCATGGTCCTGTATTCGACGGAGAAATCGCCTTCCAGAAGTGCGGGAAGCACTTCTTCGGGGCTGTTGTCGGACAGGAAGCCCAGACGGCCGAAATTGACTCCCAGTATGGGCAGGCCGATATCCGACACGGTCTGCGCGGCGGTAAGGAAAGTACCGTCGCCGCCTATGCTCAACACCAGGTCCGTCTCGGGCCTTATATCAGACTTCGAGCGTATCCGGTACAGGGTGTATCCGGCATCCTCGAGCTGTTTTTTCATTCCAAGGAACTTGCCGTCCTTGAGCAGTTCCTCGTTTCGTATTACCGTTCCTATCAGCATATTCTACAAACAATCCGTCAAAATTAGCACAAAATTCATAATTAATGAAACATTTTACTAATTTTGCGTAAAATATTGGTATTGCAATGGCACATTTGAGCGTTAACATAAACAAGATAGCAACCATACGCAACGCCCGCGGGGGCAATCTTCCCGACGTGCTGAAGGCGGCGATGGACATAGAATCTTTCGGGGCTGAAGGAATCACGGTTCACCCCCGCCCCGACGAAAGGCACATCCGCTATGCGGACGTGAGGGACCTGCGGCCCCTGGTGAAGACCGAATTCAACATAGAAGGCAATCCCATACCTTCGTTCAGGACCCTCGTGCTCGAGGTCAGGCCCGACCAGGTGACGCTCGTGCCGGATGCCTCCGATGCGATTACATCAAATGCCGGCTGGGACACCATAGCCAACAAGGATTTCCTTACGGACATGTGCAAGGAGTTCAAGGCCAGGGGGATACGCACTTCCATTTTCATTGGTCCCGACCCAAGGCAGGCCGAAGGCGCGGCCGCTTGCGGAGCCGACAGGGTGGAGCTTTACACAGCCGCCTATGCAGCCCTCTTCAAGGACGGTCCCGAGGCTGCCATAGCCCCTTATCTCGCCGCTGCCAAGGCTGCCCGCGAATGCGGACTTGGCCTTAACGCCGGGCACGACCTCAGCCTTGAGAACCTGGCCTATTTCATCCGGACCATTCCATGGACGGACGAGGTCTCCATAGGCCACGCCCTTATCTGCGATGCCCTGTACATGGGCCTCGAACGCACGGTAAGCCTTTATCTGAAAGCCTCGAAGGGAGAAAAAGTGGTTATCTGAGCAGGCTTATCCTGTACTGAGGGGTATATACTACTCTGCGGACGGCAGTGTTTACAAGGCCTCCATCCTCTACGGCTGACATGAGGAAATCGGCCTGGAGTCCCCTGTAAGGCTCCACAACCGTCATGCGCTCAACCCAGCGGGGACCTCCCTCATGACAGGATTTGACGAAGAACGAGGCTATGTCGTATCCCGAGAACGAGAACTGGGTGGGCTCGGCATTGTAAAGGGCCCTGTAGGCCATTATGAAATCCCTGACACGGGAATCGTCGTAGTCTATATGGTACGACATCACCGCATGGAGATTGAGCTTATGCAGGGATTCGACTTCTATGGTACTGAAAGAGCGTATCTTGGAAACTCCGTAGAGCACCACTTCCTTCTTGCGGATTTTCATCAGGTTGAGATTCCTCACGACATCATGTACGAAGGCCTCGCTGTCCGAGGTGATGATTACCCTGGAAGTACCCTCGGCGGCCATGCGCAGCAGGTCGTCAGCCACGCGGCGGCCTTCGAGTATGCTGTAGGAGAAGGACTCGCGGGCCATGCCCCTTTGGGCGAGAAGGGAATCCACGAGGGCCGACACATCGGCGTTGCGTCCTCCCTTTTCATTGATTACCAGCACTTTGTCTCCTGCGACAAAATCCTCGCTCATCCACTTGACCGCCTCCTCATACTGGGCATCCGACGAGGAGGGAGCGTGAACCAGGCAAGGGTTGTCCGCAACAAGGGCCGAAGCGCGGGGGTCCAGAGGAGACACGACAGGCACGTTGCCATCATCCACGGAAAGGACTTTCCTTATATGGTCGGGAGACATGGGGCCTATGACCATGTCGCTTGAAGAAACCTTTTCAGAAGTCACGGGCAGGGAACCGTCGGCCATGTCATAGACACTGAGGTCCAGGTTCACACCCTCGCGGCCAAGGTCCCTCGCTGCAAGCAGGAAGCCGCAGTAGAAGTCCATTACATTCTCCGAGGGGGTGGCATTGGCTCCGAAAGGCATTACCAGAAGGGCCCGCACCTGCTCTTTCTTCTTGAATATGGACAGCAGTTCCTCAAGACGGCTTGTCTTGGAAGAAACGGTGTCCGCAGCCACGGCGGCTACAGTATCCTGGGGAGCCTGAATCTGCCCGTCCTGCTCCTGCCCGGCGGCCACTTCCTCGGGATTGCGGGGAATCCTGAGCTTCATCCTGGTCTTGAGCTTGCGGGAAGTAAGGCCGTTGTATGAGAGAATGGTCTCGGCAGGGATACCGTACTTTCGGGATATGTCATCTATATCCTCGAACCACCTGACTATATGTATGAAATACTCTCCCTCGGAGACATCTTCCGAAGGCCCAACGGGGTCCTCGGAGGATTCAGCCGCGGGAGGCAGTTCGGAGGAGGAAGAGGATACCGGGACCAGCAGTATGGCATTGGTCTTGGGCCCCTCTTCCTTAAGTTTCATGTCCGGATTGGCTGCACATATCTCGTCCACGGTCACGCCGTATGCACGGGCAATCGAGAACAGGGTCTGCTTTTCCTTCACCACATGGGACCAGTACACCTTGCCGCCGGAGCGCACCTTCTCGGTGGAATGCTCCACGGGCGCGGGGGTGTAGGCCTGGGCACCCATGCGCGGGGCAAGGGCCAGGCAGCAAAGCGAAAGCAGCAATATGGCAATCCGTGAACGCATGAACTACTTCTCGGCTGTCTTAGTCTTGATGTACTCGTCGTTGAGTCCGGCGAGAAGGTCGTCGGTGATATCGAGGGCGGGGTCGGCGGTCACTATGGGAGCGGGAAGAACGTCACCCTGGGTGGCCACTATCATGGCGTATCCGTGGGTCTCATTGTACTTGTCCACGAACTTCTTTATTGCATCACCGATCTGGTTCATCATAACCTGCTGCTCCTCAGCGACTTCCTGCTCCTTCTGGGCGGCATAGTTCTGGAACTGCTGCTGCTGTTCGAGAAGTTTCTGCTGCTGTACCTCGGCCACG
The DNA here is from genome assembly GCA_017479265.1 of Bacteroidales bacterium. Classification (GTDB taxonomy): domain Bacteria; phylum Bacteroidota; class Bacteroidia; order Bacteroidales; family UBA932; genus Cryptobacteroides. Next base: position 9,116 of record JAFVCK010000068.1, read on the forward strand.
CTGCGGGTGATGAGGCCCTTGTTGATTTTCTCCTGGAAGTCATTCGCATCTTTCTGGAGCCTGTTGCTCCTGCGGGTCACCTCCTGCTGTATGCTCTGGACCTTGGACTCGACCGTGGTACGGAGGTCGTTGGCCATGTCGTACTCGTTAAGCACCCTGTCGAGGCTGAAATATACGATTGCACCGGCGTGTGCGGCGGTTTCGGTCTGCTCGCCTTCTGCTACGGGAGCGGCCTGGCCTTTATTGCAAACAAGCTGGCAGATACCAAGGGCTACAACGCCAAGGAGGGCGATGATACTGAGAATAAGGGGTGTGTTTTTCATTTTATTGTTGTTTATTTGTTATCTTTTCAATGCACATAAAGTGCAAATATACATATTTTTTCCGACAAACCTGCTCGTGGCGCAAATAATGTTGCTCATCATAAGGCGGCCTTGCCCAGAAGCACCCTGGCGTTTTCCATAGCCTGAGGAGTGATGTCGGAACCCGAAAGCATGCGGGCTATTTCCTCGACCCTGCGCTCCCCTTCTATGCGGGATATTTCCGTCACTGCACGGCCTTCCTCCAAGGACTTGCTCACCAGAAAATGAGAATGTCCCTTGGCCGCTACCTGGGGCAGATGGGTAATCGCGAACACCTGCATGTCCTCTCCCATGCGGCAGATCATGGAGCCCATGCTGTCGGCCGCGCTTCCTGAAACTCCCGTGTCTATCTCGTCGAACACCATGGAAGGCATGGCTGTATATCTGGCCATCATAGCCTTGAGGCTCAGCATGATACGCGAGAGTTCGCCTCCAGAGGCGCATCTGGCCACCTCAACGGGAGCGGCTCCGGAAGAGGAGAAAAGGAAGGTGACTGCATCCTCTCCCGTAGCATTCTGCTGCACCTTTGAAACGGCCACGTCGAATACGGAGTGTTCCAGTTCCAAAGAGCGTAGGGACTCCTGTATCGCGGCCGCAAAACCTGAAGCCGCCCCCGTGCGGGACTCGTGCAGCTTGAGGGCAAGGGCACCGAGTTCCTTCTCCAACCGGGCCTTCCTGGCCTCGGCCTTGTTCTTTTCAGCCTCCAGCGCGTCCGAATCGTAAAGCAGTTCCGAGAGCGAATCCCGCACCGCCATGAGTTCCGCAACCGTGCTGCAGGCGTGCTTTTTAAGAAGGCCATAGAGAAGGGACATGCGCTCTTCCACCTGCGAGAGCCTCTCCGCCGAGACATCTATGCCGTCGCCGAGGGTCTGAGTTTCCGAGAGTATGTCTTCCGTTTCGAGCCTGACCGATTCCAGCCTTGAAGCCAGCGCCGAGGCCTCGGGGACATAGCGCCCTACCCTCTCAAGGGAGCGGACCGATTCTTTCAGCAGAGAATCAGTCGAAGCGCCTTCCTCGGGGGCGAGCATGGAGGAAACGGCATACAGCCCTTCCTTTATCTGCCCGGCATTGGCAAGCATTTTCTGCTCAGCCTCCAGGGCCTCCAGTTCGCCTTCTTGCAAGCGGGCCTGGTCCAGCTGGGTGAACTGGGCCTCGTTGTAGTCCTTTTCAAGGGCCATCTTGCGAAGGGTGGCCCCCAACTCCTGCAGACGGGCGTTGATGCTCTGGAGCTCCTTCCACGCAAGAGTGTAGGAAGATAGCAGGGAGCCGTTGCCGGCATAATGGTCCAGCAGGGACAGCTGGAAAGCCTTGTCCTTGAGTATCAGGGTCTGATGCTGGGAATGTATGTCTATGAGGCGGGAGGAAAGCTCCGTCAGCACGGACATGTTTACAGGCTCGTCATTGACGAAGGCCCTTGAGCGCCCCGAGGCGGAAAGCACCCTGCGAATGGTCAGGACACCGCCGTTCCAGTCCAGCCCGGCCTTTTCCACCATGTCCTCCAAAATGGAATCGGAAGCGGAATCGAACTCGGCCTCCACCACGCAGTTGCCCCCTGCGGAGCCCAGCATGGAACTGTCGGCCTTGCCGCCCAGCAACATTGACAGGGCGCCGAGCAAAATGGACTTTCCCGCGCCCGTAGGGCCGGTAATAATGACCAGACCCGCCGGAAATTCAATATCCAGCGAGTCTATCAGAACATAGTTTCGGACCTGAAGGGACCTGAGCACGGCTACTGGGCGGGAGCGTCTTCGTCGTGCTTTGCCATCCTGTATTCGAGGTCACCTTCCTCGAATTCCTCTATGGCAACGAGAGCGGGCTTGGGCTGCCTCTCATAGAACTTGGAGATTTCTATCTGCTCCCTGTTCTCGAACTGCTCCTCAAGGGTGTCACGCTCGTTCTTGAAGTCCTCGAGCTTCTTGGTAAGCTCCTTCTTCTCGGCTGCCGCTATCTGGTTGGCCCTCTTGTAGAGGATAACTACAGACTCATAAATGTTGCCCGTAGGGGCTGCAAGGTTCTTTACATCGCGGGTAATCGTATTTCCCGGCACTTTTTTCTTATCCATCGTTTTTACATAATTTCAATAATAGTTACGAAAGGCCGCTGCAAAAAGTTTCAAAAATTTCATTTTCTGGAAGCGGCTTTCCTCTCGCGGGCAAAATCCCTCTCCTTGGTCTCGACCAGCTCGTCGGTACCGGAATACCTGCCCAGGGCCCTCTGGGCACGGGCATAGAGGGCATCCAGCTCCTTGCGGTAGGGAGACTCGGGAATCTCGCCTATGAAGTTCAGATAGTCATCCACGAAGGTCATGTACCTTTCCTTCTGCTTGGAAGGGACGCTGAGCAGGGCGTACTTGTAGGAAGACATGGCTATGTAATAGAGAATGTCCTCCCTGTACACGTTGTCGGCATTGCTCTTGAGCACGTTGCGAAGGGCCACGCGCGAAGCCAGGTAGTCTTCCATCTTGTAATAGAGCTTCGCGCCCTCGTAGGCCTTGGTGTCAAGCCTCCTATTGAGGTCGGAGAGCATGGCCATGCAATCGCTCGTATAGTCGTTGGAAGGATAGTCCTTCAGATACTCGTTTATGGCGCTGATAGCCTCGTAGGTAGGCTTCTGGTCCAGTTCGTAGCGGAGGGTGGAACGGTACAGGCAGTCTATGCGCAGGAACCTCGCCTCGGGAGCGAAGGGGCTGTTGGGATAGACCTGTATGAACTTCGCGAAATTGGACTCCGCGGTATAATAGTCCTTGTAACGGTAGTTGCTGAGTCCCCAGTAGAACTGAACCGTATCCGCCCGCGCCGAGCGGTCGGTCAGTATGGACATGGACTCGAAAAGGGTGGCGGCCTTCTGGTAGCGTCCTTTGCCGAAATACTCGAAGGCGGCCTTGTACTTGGCATCCACATCGTTGCTGGCCAGGAGGGCGTCATACTGGGATTTGCATGACTGTCCGGCCGCCAGGGCGAAGAGCGCCAACACTGCAATTGTCAATCTGCGCATATGCTCACTTGTTTTCAAGCAGGAACTTTTCAGCATCCAGGGCGGCCCGGCAGCCTGAAGCGGCGGCGGTCACGGCCTGACGGTAGGAAGGGTCCTGCACATCACCTGCTGCAAATACTCCGGGGACATTGGTCCTGGAAGTCTTGCCTTCGGTGAGAATATATCCGTTTTCATCGGTGGCTATCCATTCCTTGAACAGCTCTGAATTGGGATGATGGCCGATAGCAAGGAAGAAGCCGTCCACCTTGATATCAAAAACCTCGCCATCCTTGCGGAGCAGCCTGGCTCCGGTGACTCCGCTCCGGTCTCCGAGCACCTCCCGGGTGTTGCAGTTCCACAGGATCTCTATGTTGGGCATGGAGAAAACCCTCTCCTGCATGGCCTTGGAAGCCCTGAACACGTCGCGGCGCACTATCATATAGACCTTGCGGCAAAGATTGGCAAGATAGGTGGCCTCCTCGCAGGCGGTGTCTCCCCCGCCCACCACGGCCACGTCCTTCTTCCTGTAGAGGAAGCCGTCGCAGGTGGCGCAGGCCGACACTCCGAGTCCCTTGAAAGCTGTCTCTGAAGGCAGTCCGAGGTACTTGGCGGTAGCTCCGGTAGCTATTATCACGGAAGCGGCCTCTATTTCCACTCCGCCGTCGGTCTTGGCCTTGAAAGGCCTGGAGGACAGGTCTATGGAAACTATGCGGCCCCTGCGGATATCCGCTCCGAAACGAGCGGCCTGGGCCTTCATGTCATTCATGAGGGTGAAAGCGTCCACTCCCCGGGCAAAGCCGGGATAGTTCTCCACCATGGTGGTAGTCGTGAGCTGTCCGCCCGGCTCCGGTCCTTCGTAAAGCACAGGAGAAAGGGATGCGCGTGAAGCGTATATCGCCGCCGTGTAGCCGGCAGGGCCCGAGCCTATTATGAGAATATTAACCTTATCCATAAATCATAATCCTTTCAATCCTGCAAAGTTCCAAAAAATATTCTATATTTGCAAAGATATTGGCCTGAACAATGATTCAAAAGTCCGCTTCACCTCCTCCTGATGCCATGGAATTCAGGAATTTGCTGAGAAGGCACTCCCTTAAAGTGACTCCCCAGAGGGTCGCCGTACATCAGGCCATGCTGAAGATAGGCCATGGCAGCGCCGAGCAGGTATGCGAGGAAATCGCCGCTGCAGGCAGGGTGAAAGTAACGACCGCCACCGTTTACAACATACTCTCCCAGATGGCACTGCTGGGCATATATTCCCACCGTCTCAGCATAGGAAACAAGATGGTGTTCGATGTCACCACCGGCACGCATCTGCACCTTTATGACACATATTCCGGCACTTACAAGGACATAGAGGATGCCTATCTCACCTCCCTTGTGCTCGCCCGCCTGGGCAGAAGGAAATTCAGGGGCTACAGGGTGGACGGGATAGACATCTCCATACTCTGCCACCCCAGCAACATAAAGAAAAAACGCAAATGAAAAAATACCTCTTCATAGCTGCGCTCGCGCTGCTGTCAGGATGCAGCAAGAACTACCCTGTAATCACCAATGCCCGTGCTTTCGGCACCATATCGGGTACCTCCTTCATACTGGACGGCGGGCAGGAACTCTCCATTGTCGACAACCAGGCCGAAGAGGAATATCCCCAGGGCAGGGTCTTCATGTACTACGACATAATGACCATCAAGGATAATGGCCAGGACATCAGGGTGCGCAGCTGGTCCAAGGCCCTTGATAAGGATGCCGTCAAAAGCAGCGACTATCAGGACCTCTCCGAGCTCGGAGATGCCCCTATAAAGGTCACAAGCGGCCTTATATCAAGAAAATACGTCAATCTGGAAATCAGCCTCACGGCCAAGAAAGAATCAGGGACAAAGCATGTTGTCAACCTCGTATGGGACGATACCGCCGCCGACCAGGCCGACACCCTCCGTCTCTATCTGAAGCACGACTCCGGAGGAGAATCCGTAACTGCCGGCATGCTTAACGACGGCACCGACACATCGGAATATGTCGCGGCCACGACCTTCGCCTGCTTCCCCATGTCCAGCCTCCCGGAGGTCGATAACGGCGTGACCCTGCCGGTCAAAATCAGTTTCGACTGGTACGAGCAGGACGACAGCGGCAAATGGACCCCCGTAACTCAGAAAATCATAGGGTACATAGTCAAGGATTGACCTGCTCCCCTATCACGACCTTGCGCTCGGACACACCGTATCCGGCCCAATAGCCCAGCGCTCCATGGACATTGACTTCCATGTCGGTGTCGAACCACCATGAGCCGTTGGCATTGGTAGCAAGCATCACTTCGTAATTTGACCAGAAATTGAAGGTGGCCTTGTCCATGGTGCAGAACTTCACCCAGACCTCGTCACCTTGCTTGAAATCAAGCATGTACAGCGGCTCCAGAAGCCTCTGCGTGCTGAACAGTATCATTTCGGCACTGCCGTCGAACACTTCGTCCGAAGCGTATGCAGCCATAGAAGGCTGGTAACGGCCGTCCTTACCGATGGTTTTGGTGAAAGCACGGTAGTAATTGCCCTTTTCCGGAGGGTCTGTAAAACGCACCACAACGGTGTAGGTCGTGTCCCCGAGGGCCCTGCAGTACACTTCGTCGGGCTCCACGGGCTTGGGAATGGTGGTGGTCGCAGTGGCCACATAATCCTTGTATTCCGCCCTGAGGGTGTAGGTCTTGCCGGGCTCACCGACAATCTTGGAAGTTGTGAACACGTATGGAGGAAAATAACGGCTGTCCGCTCCGCCGGTGAGCACTTCCGTCCTCTCCCCGTCGCTGACAGTGACCTTGGCCCATTTCGCAATGCCGGAAATGAGTTCCTCGCGGGTAATCTCTCCGTAGCGGAGAGGCACGGTCTCGGAAAGCAGCACCATAGGATGGCCTCCGCTGTCAATCCACCCTTCCAGGACAAGCTGCGACTCCGCCTCGGGGTAGTCATCGACACCCTTGCAAGAGGACGCTAAAAGCAGCAGAAGCAATATGCGGAAGAATCTTTTCATCGTCAGAATTTATGGAAATAGGCCACGGAAGGCATAAACTTGATTGCGAACGCCGTCGGCTTGAAAACATAGGTACCGTCCTTGGGTCTGGCATGAACGCCATAACCGACGGCATTCTCCCGGCACAGGACATTGTAAATGGAGAAGTTCAGGCCGTTCTTGCGTCCGTCCTTATGGCGGCGGAAGTACCAGTTGGCCGAAAGGTCGAGGCGGACGTAGGCCGGCAGCCTGGCCCCGTTCCTTTCCCCGTAGTTGCAAATCAGCCTGTCCCCTATCACGTAGAATGACTCCGGACGGGTGTATGGCGTGCCCGAAGCCGCCATGAAGGTGCCTCCCACATCGACGCGGCCGAAATCGTAGGTAGCCACCACGTTGACTTCATGAAGCCTCTCGTGGTCGGAAGGATAGATTTTTCCGTCGAAGAGCGGGCCGTCGAAGGTGCGCAGCGAACGCCCGAAAGCGTAGCCTACCCATCCGGTGAGCTTGCCCTGCTGCTTCTGCACCATGACATTTGCCCCATAGGCATAGCCATTGCCCTTTAGCAGGGACTTGGAAACGGAATAATCCGAATTCAGTATCTCCATTATGGTACCCTGATATTCGACCTGGTTGTAGAGCCGCTTGAAATAGAGTTCAGCCGAGAAGGCCCACATCCCGTTACGAGTTTCAGCATTGTAGGCGAGAGCGACATTGTGGGACCACTGGGGGTCGGAGAGGTCGCCGGCGAGGAACCAGAATTCAATTGGCAGTCCCACGTTGGTAATGCCTGTCTGGAAGAGGTTCTGGCGGTGTATTCCGTAGCGAAGGTTTATCTTGCCGGCATCCATCAGGTTGAATATAAGGTCGGCCTGCGGGGTAAGTCCCCAGTACGAACGCCTCTCCGGACTGAGATACCAGCTGCCTCCGAGGCCCGCCTTGTACTGGAACCAGTATCCTATGGAACCTGAATAGACAGCGGAAAGTTTGGTCTCCACTCCCGTCTGCAGCACTTCCGAAGAAGTATTGGTCGTGTTGTAATGGCCTTCTGCCACGGGATTCTGCGGCTGCACCCTGTGATATGCGGCATCGGCAGAGAATTCCCAGCCACCAAGGCCAAGCACTGCCCTGTAGCCGTAACTTTGTATGTATGAAGGCATTTGACCCTTTGCGTACTTCACGTCCACCTTGGCATTCAGCCCGTTCAGGGTGGCGTATGCAGTCTGCTTCAGGACTGTTCCGCCCTCCCAGTAATGGTTCCAATGGACAGAGCCGAGGGCGTTGTACCATGAGCCTTCTATGGAAGAGGAGGCCGTGGAATACTCGAAGGAGGCCTTGTCCCTGTCGGCGAAAAGGTTGATCCACACCCTGTCGCGGGGCGAGGCCTTCCAGTACCAGGTGATGTTGCCGTCGGTAAAGCCGTAGTGTATGGGCTGGCCGGCAAATTTCAGGAAACGGCCGTAGAGGAGGTTGATGTATGAACGTCTGGCCGATACCGTCATTGCGGAATTCCTGCCTGTCGGGAACTGGAGAGTACCCTGGGCTGAAATCAGTCCGGCCGAAACATCGCCGCAAATCTTCCTCGGAAGGGTGTCCTGCAAATGCATGTCAATGATTCCGCCCAGCCTGGCACGCTGCCCTGCCGTAGTGGAATAGGTCATTGATTTGTAATGCGTTGAATTGAACACAGAGAACAGGCCCAGCAGATGCGAGCCTCCATACACCGGCACGCCCTCCATTGAGACCAGGGTGTGCGAATAGTCGCTTCCCTGCATGTATATGCCCGCGTCGTTCTCGGCATTGAGCTGTATGGCAGGCAGCAGCCTGGCAAAGCGTACCGGGTCGGAATTGCCAAGAAACGAGGGGATAGCCTGTATTTTCTCTACGTTCACAGTACCGCTTATGCCCTCGAGAGTCTCTATCATGGGCCTTCTCAGACGCTCGGTGACCACGGCTTTGTCGAGTGTGAGGTGCGCGACGGTGTCATAGCCTTGGAAATACACCGTATCTGCCTGCTGCGCCCTTGCCACAAGAGAGCAGAGAAGCATCAACGCGGCGATACAAGGCTTAATCTTCATTGCTCAGGAACCGTTCTATCAGTGCATCGTTGAGAAGCAAGGTTGTGAAGAGGTACGAGGTCCCGTCGCTGAAACGGAACACGGGTATGGGATACCATTTGTCTTCACCGGACTCGGAGCTGTGCCAGCTTTCGAATCCGAGGTCCGCGAGACGGGTGCCGTCGGTGTCGCAGACATAGAGGTTGGAGGCTGCGTCAAGGACATCGGCCGAGCAGCGGTAAACATCTATGAAATAATCCTTTATGGAGTCATATTCAAGGGAAGGCTTAGGCAGGGACCCAAAAAGTGCCGAGGGGTCTATGTCACCTTTTACGGTCATTCCGCCATAAAGGGTGCCATCTACGAGGATTACCTTTTTACCGAGTCTGAGAGAAATGATGACTATGTTTTTGTCCGAGGCGCGGAGGGCGTAAGTCAGGGATCGGTTGAGAAGGGAAATGCTGAAGGAGCTGTTCTTCTTGATATACTCCTTCAGTTCATCCTGGCTGCCCAGGTCAAGTTCTTCGAGCAGGGCGAGGGAGAGGCTGTCAAGCCGGGCCTTGGTCTGCTCGTCTTTGGTGAGTTCGTGTTTGGGAACGGAAGCGCTTTCTTTGCGGCATGAAGCGAAAGCAATAGGGCAAAGAAGCAGGACCGCCAGTATAATCTTTTTCATAACCATCTGTTTAATCTTTTGAATGTCAGCGATGCCGGTCTATATAAAGCAAAAAAAATGCCAGCATCCGGGCTGACATTTCGTGGGCGCAGACGGATTCGAACCGCCGACCCCCTGCTTGTAAGGCAGGTGCTCTGAACCAGCTGAGCTATGCGCCCTCAAACGGGACTGCAAATTTACGCAAAAATTCCAAGCCAGCAAATTTTTTCGCAACTTTTTGCACTCCCAGTGATATTATTCCGTAGCAAGAGGCTTCGTAAAGCCGGCATTAGCGCGGTAATGCGGTGCATACAGCGACTCTATCTCCACGACAGGTGCCGTGAACACGCCGTTCTGCGTGACGAAGAATTCCTCGGTAATGGTGGTATTCTCCTCCGGATAGGAGTCGAACCAGTACTCCGTCCTGTCATTCTTCACGTCCCTGTAGCCCTGGGGCGAGAAACTGTAGCGCCCGACCCACAGCGGAGTCCTCCACCATCCATAATGTCCGGAAAGCTGGTCCACCGGTCTGAGCGTGGCCTCGCGGAATGCATTCAGGCGCACGAAACTGCGGTTCTCCTGGTTCCAGATCACATAGCGGGCAATAATCTTTTCGCCGCGGCGGACCTTCATTCCGGGAGTTATCTCCTCCAGACGGCTGACCTGACGGTTCTTCTCCTCCGTCCTGTCGTTGTACTTCTCCTCTACGGTCACCTCACGGAAGAATCGCCTCTCTATGGTGAATCCGTTGCCGGCCGCCTTGACCTTGGAGAAGGGAGCCGTGTAGTCCGCCTTGAGCACCAGAACCTTGGTGGAAAGCAGGTCGGAATCCCCGTCCATTATGGAAGTTATCGCATCCAGATATGCAGGGTCGTCCTCCCATTTCTGGGTCTCCTTCTGAAGCATCAGCCAGAGTCGTATGCCGTCCGCTATCTTCTTCTGTCCGACCGCTGACATAAGGTCACAAAGGGTGGAATGGGCATAGGCTTCGGATTCCATGAGCCCCCTCCACGGCATCACGGCGTTGGGATAGTACCAGCCGCCGTCACGATGCTCGACGGCGTATTCTGAAAGGGACTCTATGTCGGCAAGCATGGAAGAGCGTAGCTTTTCGAGAGTGCCGCGCCTGATACCCCATTTTTCAGCCAAGTCCACGCCGCCCTCGGCGAAGGAAAGTACATGCAAGGTCTTGAGCCTGCGGGCCTTGGCGAGTATCTGCCCCTGGAGGCCGCGCCCGTCTTTCTCCGAAGGAACGAGGTATCCCACCGCATATTCCTTGAATTCCTTCATCCTCTCCTTGTCGCCCTTGACATCGAATGGGACATCGCAGTACATGGAACGCACATACATGTACTGGGCATCCGAAACCCAGCCGCACCAATATGGCAGTTCTTCACCGAACTGCGTGTTGTCCAGATATTTGACCGTGGAGGACATATCGGGCACATCGAAGCCGCGTGCGGCAAGCTTGGCCATACGCTCCAGCATCACGGCCGTAATCATACGGGAAGACTTCATGCCTTCGAACCAGCCGAATCCGCCGTCGGCGTTGCGGCATGCAAGTATCTTGGGAAGCAGTTCCGAAGGGTCGGCTCCGCTGCCGTCAAGCCTTCTCGCGAGCATCCTCACATACCAGGCCTCCGAGAGGGACAGAACGTCCTTTCCGGCAGGCATTTTCTTGGCGGGAATGGCATCGCGCACCATGTCCAACACGGAAATCTCTGAATACCCGGCCTTGGCTCCGCTTACATTCTTGAAACGGGAGCGAAGCTGCTTTATAAGTTTGGCCTCGTCCATGCCGGCGCGAAGCACGGCCGAATGGGTCTCGGTGAGGCTCTGTAGGGCCTCGTTCACAGGCACGCTTTCGTACATGGCATCAGAGAATCCCTCGGTCACGAACACTGCCTTGAATCCGGCATAGCCCTTCTGCCTCGCGCTCATGACAAAGTCAGCCGCAGCGCTTCCGCCCGCAGGCACGCTGAGGGGAACATAGCGCACGGAAACAGGCTTGAGGGAAGCATCCAATCCGGGAGTATCCTGCTGATATACATAAAGATACAGCTTACCGGAAACATCTTCGGAGGAATTGTTGGAAACCGTAACCCCGGGCCTCAGCTCATCCCCTTCATACAGGTAGCCGGGCAGTAACATGGACACCTTGACGGGCACGGAAACCACAATCTCTTCGGAGGTGAAGGCATTGCGCATGCCCTTGTCATGTGCGTATGCGTATATGTAATAGGTGGAAAGCTTTTCCGAAGTCTCGAACTCGAAACTCACCTGCCCGTTGTCGCCGGTGCGAAGCATAGGCTCGAAGGCAAGGGCCGTCTCGAAGTTCTCCCGGACCGTAACATTGTCAGCCACAGCTATTTCCGCATCTGACGCAACCCCTCCTACAGACTCCTCGGAGGCACTTGCATCGGCAAGAGCCATTGTTTCCGCCGAATTTTCCCTCATCAGCATGGGCGCGGCAAGGACCTTCCCGCCTTTTGCCGCAGACTTGTACAACACCATATCCCGGTCGGAATCGTCTTTCAACAATAACTCGGTGCCGTCTTCCGCATTGCGGCCCGTGATGATTCCGCAGGCATCACTCGTATATATATTGTCGGCAGTCACGCCGTTAAGCCTTACCAGGTTCCATACATTAGGGGATATGGCATCCAGGCTCTTGTCGAACACGGAGGCAAGCAGTTCAGTACCGGGCTCGGAAGACAGGGTAACGGAATATTTAGTGGAAGGAAGGGCCTTATCCGTAAAGGAAGATATGGAAAGAGGCAGCTCCAGCTTGGTGTTCCTGCGATGGAATTCCTTGTCGTATGATATGCTATGGCCATACTTGAACCAGAAAATCACCATGCGTACGGCATCCGGATAACTGTCCTTGTATTCGAATGAAGCCCTTGTCATCGAAGAAGTCTCTCCACGCACTCCGTCAAGGCTCACCATGCGGCTCTCAAGCAGGTCCTTCTTCTGCCCGTAGAGGCAGACCACGGCCCACAGAGGACCGTCTGCGCATCCGAAATCAACCTTGATTTCGCCACCGGGCCCGACGGTTTCATCTCCTTCTATAAATACCCTGCGCACGGGTGCGTCGAGAATTCCATTTCTTACCCTCAGAATCTTGCTCACATATTCGGAGCGGATATCCTTGCCCTCCACCTCGGAGAAGGAGCGCATGTAGTAGAGGCCGGAAGGCAGAGCGGAAAGGCTGATATCCACAGTATTCCCGGACTGCACTTCACCGCCAAGAAGAGGCTCCACGGCGGCATTCTTGTCCTTCTGCAACTCTTTCCAGGAGTTCTCGTCGTATATCTTATAGGAAACCGTGCCGGGGACCACGTTGCCGCTCGCATCGCGCACTTCCATCTTGAACGAAACGGTGTCACCGGAGGCCAGGACATGGCCCTCGGTATATTCAGGATACCTGCGTCCGACGGGCCTGGAGGGATAAACTATGGACTCTTCGCCTTTGAGAACGAACGAGCCGCCGGCCTCGCTGAGGCACTGCACACCTACCTTTATGGAATTGCTTATATAGAGCCAGTGCCTGAACTCCAGGGTCTCGCCCGTGGCATCGGCGACTATAGCCTCAATCTCGAAGGCTCCGCTGTAAGATGCAGGGAACCAAACGGCGAAAGTACCGTCCCCTTCGGGCTTGGTCACAGTCTCATAAACAACTTCGTCATAGCGTTTTACCTTGAGATTTATCTCCGCCTCCCCAAGGCTGTGGCCGGAGTATGTGCTGACCTTTCCGGACACCTTGGCCCTCTCGCCGGGGAGATACAGCCTGTCCTGGGAATCGAACTCAAGGGAGAATGAAGGAAGCACGAACTCGTCCACCCTGAAATAATCGGAGGCCACCTGGCGCGAGCCATTGTAAACTGCCAGATGGAAATATCCGTTCCTCTGTCCCACGGGCAGGGTAAACTCCCCAGCCGCCGAGCCGAAGTCTCCCGTATGCAGTTTCTTGCGCTCAACCTCCTTGGATTCGGCATTGACAAGGACCACCTCTATGTCGGTATCCGCAAGAACGGCCATGTCGTCAAGGAAATTGCCCTTGAACAGCACCACCTTGAACTTCAGCACATCGCCGGGATTGTATGCTCCCCTGTCCTTGAAAATGCGTCCTTCCTCCCTGGTCCTGTTCCTGTACATGTTGTAGGAACCCTCCCAGGGGCGGCTGACGGCAATCTCCTCGCTTCTGCGCATCTTTCCGTTTTCATCCCTGAGCTGCACATATATGGTCTTGTAGATTTCTTCATCCTTGTCTATGCGGGAGGCTATCTTCTCGGGTACGGGAGTAAAGCCGTCAAATGCCATGCTCGAAGAAAGCACTTTCTTCTCCCCTGCGGTCAGCGCGAGAGTAGCCTTTTCGACGGGCTTTCCGCTGTCGTACCATGCGGCATACACCTTGTGCCCGTCATAGTCGCAGCGGTGCGCCAGGGAAATGGTGTAATGCCTGTAGGCAGTCGTGGAAGAGTATTTTCCGGAAACGGCCTCCAGTATATAGGCTCCGTCGTCCACATCGGGCAGTTCAATCTCCTCAAAATCCTGCACATAGAAGCTGCCTGTGCTGTTCTTGACCTTCCAAGTCTTTATCTTTGAGCCTTTTACGTCATTTTCAAAAGAATACATCGTGACAGTGGCCTTGCCAAGGTTGCGGAAAGCCACGCGGGCTCCCTTGCCTCCTGCCGTAATGTTTATGGAGGACGATTCGAGCGTCCTTATCAAAGAAGCGGGATAGGTGCAGGGCTTGGCTATGGCAGCCTCGTCCCCCTTCAGCGCGGCACGGTCCGACTCGTATGCGCGGGCCTTTTCGCGAATGGCCTTGTACCGGTCGGAAGTTGAGCCGGAATTCTTCTCAAGGTCCCTGAATTCTATTTCCAGCACCCTGGAACGGGGATAGAAGGAAACGGCGCGGCCGCGGGTGGAGAGTTCTTCCATAATGACCTTCTTGCTCACATCGTCGTACCTCTTGTCCGCCACCATGTAGTCAAGATAATCCCCAAGGGGATACTGGCAGGAAAGATATTCCTTCATCCGGGCATAAACCTCGTCCTTTTCCGGTTTCAGAGGGTCTATCTGACGGCTGCTGAAAAGGTCCCACAACACGAACTCATAGTCGTCGGCGAGATACTTCTTCAGTTCGCCTCCCATATACGAAACGCTGCCCCAAAGGGAGGAATTGTGCTTCCCTTTGAAGCGGTCCGCGTTATCGTTCAGATACTTGAAAAGGCTGTCGGAGGAATGGTACCCGTAGTTGCGCATCCACTTGTAAGTAACTATGGGACAGTCGAATTCCTGCACGAGAGCCTTGAACTCCGCCAGTGCCGTATCCCTCTGCTTCCAGTCCCTGCGCTGCACAGCTTCGACATACAGCACGGAAGACTCGTAGAAATCCCAGGCCGCTCCCCTTTCCATGGCCTTGCCGCGGATATCCTTCAGTATCTCCATGCATGTGAGCGGCTTGTCAGACTTGTATGCGCTCTGGTACTCTTCCCATCGGGATTGCAGGGAAGCATCTTTTCCGTCTTTTATTTCCTGGTTCTGGTTCATAGGGTCAAAGTTTGTGGTCAGCCCCGCTATCAGGGACAGAAGCATCAACAGTTTCATATCCAAAGTATTTTAACGCATCGGCCACTGCAAAAGTGCTGCCACTGATATAAATCAAATCATCTTTTCCGGCAAGGGACAGGGCCCGCTCCACGCCGGAGGCCGTGTCGGGGTATGCCTCCAGTCCTTCGGAAGAGCCCCTGAAGGCGGCAACGGCATTCAATATGTCCTCCGATGGAAGGGCCCTGGGGGTGGAAGGCGTGACGAACAGATACTTCGCCCGCCGGGGCATCAAGGGCATTATGGAGTCCAGGTCCTTGTCGGCCATTACTGCATAGACTATTATGGGAATGCGGCCTGCGGCTTCATTTTCCAGCTGGGCGAAATTGCGGCTCAGTGCATGGGCGTTGTGGCCTATGTCGCAGATGATGCGGGGATGCTCCCCGAGCATTTCCCAGCGGCCGTGAAGACCCGTGCGCGAGGCGGCATTCTCCAGGGCTGAGCAATCGGGCTCCAGGCCCAGCACCCAAAGGGCGGTCAGGACAGTGCGGAGATTGGCCTCCTGGTACTCTCCCCTAAGGTCCATGCGGCTGAGTATCAGGTCCTTGTCCTCCCATCCCGGAGGATTGCAATCCTCGGCGAAATACAAGGGTCCTTTTGCCACGGACCTGAAAACAGGCTCGGTAACGGGATTCTTCTCCCCTACTAGGGCAGGCACTCCTTCCTTGAAGATGCCGGCCTTTTCGCCTGCTATAGCCTCCAGCGTATCGCCAAGATACGCAGTATGGTCAAGCCCTATGGAGGTCACTATAGAAAGCCTCGGCATTATGACATTGGTGCTGTCCAGACGGCCTCCGAGGCCTACTTCCACCACAGCAATGTCGCAGCCGCAGGAGGCGAAGAACTCGAAGGCCATGCCGGTGGTTATCTCGAAGAAAGAGAGCGAGAGCCTCTCGAAATCCGGCTTCCATTTCTGCAGGAAATCATAGACCCATTCCTTGGAAGGAATCTTCCCGTCCACCTTCATCCTCTCTCGGAAATCAAGCAGGTGAGGAGAGGTGTAAAGTCCTGTCCTGTAGCCTTTTGCCATAAGGGAAGAGGCCAGCAGGCTGCTCACGGAACCCTTGCCGTTGGTGCCGGCCACATGTATGCTTTCAAACCTGCGCTCCGGATGGCCCAGAAGGGTGCAGAACTGCTCCATACGCTCCAATCCCGGCTTGTATGCGTCCCCGAAAGGGACGTTCTGGACCGAAGGAAACCTGCGGAACAAGGCTTCAACTTCGGAATTGTATTTATCGATAACCACCATAAAATTTTGAACTCACCCCAAAAATACGTATTTTTGGCGAGAGAAAAAACGGGATAACTGAAAATTGATGAAAGATTATCTTAAATCTCCCTACATCATCGACGGTATCCGCATGGATGCCACCCCGATGGAGATGATTCATTCTGCCGGAGGAGCCGACTCCGGGCAAGACGGCGCATCCTACGAGCCCATAGTGGACGAGACCCTGGACGCGAGCGTATCCCCGGGCACTTTCAGCGCTGAGAAAATCGCTGATTATCTGGACCTTATGAAGGATGTCCAAAGACGTTTGCCTCTGGCCCACTGCGGGTCCTACAGCAAGGCCTGCATAGCCAGGGCCCTGTGCGATACCCTCTGGCTATCAGGCAGTTTCTCCTTCGAGGACCTGGCGCTGAGCCTCGGCTGGAAATGGGACATGTCAGGAGTAGGCGGACCTTCCTCGTTCTACGATTCCGTGGAAGCCTCCTGCGACTATCTGGACAGCCTGGGCCTCAAGCTAAAGGAATGCGGCTTTGCCGAGGCGCGGACCTCCAGTTTCTGGGCAAAGGCGTCGCTTGACAAGTCCCAGATAGAGGAAGAGGAAGAGACCGCGGACTTCTCCGTCCGCAAGGGCATGCCCCGGCTTGGCCGCAAACGCCGCGTCGGAGAGCGAAGCGTCGGGAACAGGCAGGACTGGATAATATTCGTGCCCTTCGATACCTGCGCCTTCCGCCTCGGAGGTTCGCTGCTCGGGCAGGTGGCCGGGGAAGCCGGAGGCTCGGCTCCGCAAATACTTGACCCCGACTACTTTATAGATTGTTTCGAGGTGGTGAGGGAGTTGGTCGAGGACGGCATAGTCACAGCCGGGGTCACGGTAGGAGACGGAGGCATTTTGAAGGCCCTGTCCGCCATGATGGAAGACCGCGGCATGGATGTGGACCTCGGAGGAATGAGCAGGTCTTACGGCGAGAAGGACCTGGTGCGCCTGCTGTTTGCCGAAGTGCCAGGGGTCATCATAGAAATCAAGGACTCCGATTACGATTACATAGATGCGGAATTCCTCCTTCAGGACGTTGCCTACTACCCTCTCGGTCATCCGGGAGAAGGCGGCCTGAGGGTCCACTGCAGCGACTCTTCGGAAATCACAGGCATACTCCAGTCCCTGCTGGACGATGCCACGGAAGGAGAAGACTGATATTTTATAATTATCTGACACAATGAGTTACGCAAACGCCAAGGACAAGAAGAAAGGCGGCAAAGCAAAAATCTTCGTGCTGGACACCAACATCATCCTGCACGATTTCAAGAGCATACGCAATTTCCAGGACAACGACGTGGTCATTCCCATCGCCGTCCTCGAGGAACTGGACAAATTCAAGAAAGGCAACGATGCCCTAAGTTTCAACGCCAGAGGCTTCATGCGCGAAATAGACCTCCTCAGCGAAGGCCGAATGTTCGGCAAGACGGGAGTGCCCATAGGAAAGGGCCGCGGCAATATCAAGATAGAGCCCAACCACCCCTTCCCGGAGAATCTGGCGGCACTGTTCCTGGACGACACCCAGGACCACCGCATACTGGCCACGGCAATTTGGGTGAGGGACAACAATCCCGGCCGCTTTACCGCTCTGGTAACCAAGGACATAAACCTCAGGATGAAGGCCAAGGCGGCCGGAATGGAAGCCCAGGACTACCTGACAGACAGGGTGGAGGAAGAGAAGATAGCGAACAGCCAGAAGGAACTCCAGGAGATTGACGACGCTCCCGCCGAGGTGCTCCAGAAACTCGCCTACGGAGCCGATACTGCCGTGGACTGGAAGCAGCTTGTCAAGGAGAAGCCGGCCCCCAATACCCTCTTCAAGTTCGGCTGGAGCAACGAGACCGTGACCGCCAGGTTCGAGCCTGCCAGCGAGAGGATAATCCTTGTAAATAAAAAGGAAGCATACGGCATACGCCCCCGCAACATAGAGCAGAAATTCGCCTTGGATGCCTGCCTCAACCCCAAGATTCCCCTTGTGTCTCTCACCGGAGGTGCTGGAACGGGCAAGACCCTGATAGCCCTGGCATCGGCCCTGGAGCAGGAGCACGAATATGACCAGATTATTCTCTCGCGTCCGGCCATCACCCTCGGCAACCAGGACATAGGCTTCCTGCCCGGCGACCAGAAAAGCAAGATGGCCCCTTATCTTCAGCCTCTGATGGACAACCTGGCCGTTATCAAGTCGCAGTTCCGTCCTTCGAGCAAGGAATCTCTCAGGATAGATGCCCTTCTGAACAGCGAAAAGTTGCTGATTACCCCTCTGGCGTATATCAGGGGCCGTTCCCTGGGGAAGGTGTTCTTCATCGTGGACGAGGCGCAGAACCTCACTCCGCACGAAATCAAGACCATAATCACAAGGGCCGGAGAAGGCACCAAGATGGTGTTTACCGGAGACATATTCCAGATTGACCAGCCCTTCCTCGACCAGTGGTCCAACGGACTTACCCACCTGGGCGAAAAAATGGCGGGGCAGGCCCTGTTCCAGCATGTATTCCTCCGCAAAGGCGAACGAAGCGAAATATCCGAACTCGCCGCAAAATTATTGTAAATGAGAAAGTTATATATACTGCTAGCGGCGATGGTGATTGCCTCTTGTACGCCGGTAAAGGAAATCCCTCAGTGGAATCCGTCGGAGATTCCTTCCGAAGAGCCTTCTGCCGAACCGTCCGAAGAGCCGTCTGCGGAGCCCTCGGTGGAGCCTTCCGAGGAGCCGTCAACAGAGCCGTCTGAAGAACCTTCTACAGAGCCGTCCGAGGAGCCTTCCGAAGAGCCCCAACCCACCGGAACGGGCACCATCCTGGTCATAGGAGGAGGCTCAAGCGGCATGAGCGCAGCCCTGCAGGCCGCAAGGATGGGCATCCCGACGACCGTGGTGGAAGAAACCCCCTGGCTTGGCGGCATGCTCACCAGCGCGGGAGTCAGCGCCACAGACGGCAACCACAAGATGAGGCAGGGCATTTTCGGCGAATTCATTTCAGCCCTCGCATCCCACTACGGAAGCCTGTCGGCCCTCAAGACAGGCTGGGTGAGCAACACCCTGTATGAGCCCCGCGTCGGAGAAAAGGTTTTCGAAGACTGGGCCGCCGCCGAGAGCAATCTCACGGTAATAAAGGAAGCCGTTTTCGAGAGCATAAGCAAGGATGCAAGCGGCTGGACTGCAAGTTTTTCTTCTGAAAAAGGGAACTTCACCATCAGCGCCGACAGGGTGATAGACTGCACGGAACTGGGCGACGTGGCCAAGGCCGCCGGAGTAAAGTATCATGTCGGAATGGACTCCCCTTCCTATACGGGCGAAAGCCAGGCAATCGGGCCCAACGACGTAGTCCAGGACATCACCATGTGCATGACCCTCAAGAACTTCGGCAAGGATGTCACCATAGCCAAGCCTGAAGGATATGACGAGAGCCTATACTACAACTGCTGCGAGAATCCCCTGAACGTCAATGTCAGCGGCGGAAAGGACGCGGTCACGGGACAGACCATCTGGCCTGCCTCCCAGATGCTGAGCTACGGCCTGCTGCCCGGAGGGGAATACATGATAAACTGGCCCATACACGGCAACGACTACTATGTCAACCTCATTGACATGTCCCGCGAAGAAAGGGCCGAGGCCATACGCAAGGCGAAACTCCATTCCCTGGGCTTCCTTTACTTCATGCAGACAAAACTGGGATACAACTACCTCGGACTCTCCGACAATGAATATCCCTCTGAAGACCGCATGCCCTTCATTCCATATCACAGGGAATCCAGGCGCATAGAGGGAGAGTATCTGTTCACGGTGACGGAAGCTTCCTCCCCCTTCGATTTCGACGGATTCAGAAGCGGAATAGCCGTTGGCGACTATCCCGTGGACCATCACCACTACCAGTATACCCGCTGGATGGACATAAGCATCAACTTCCCGTCCATAGTGCCCTTCACCCTGCCCCTCGGAGTCCTGATTCCCAAGGAAAAGGACGACCTCCTGGTCGCCGAGAAGTCCATATCGGTCAGCAACATTGTGAACGGCACCACCCGTTTGCAGCCAATCACCATGGAACTGGGCCAGGCGGCAGGCGCTCTGGCGGCGCTCAGCATACTCTACGAAAAGGACCTTCGCCATACGGGCGTGCGCAGGGTGCTGAAAGCCTTGCTTGAAAGCGGGGCCCGCCTGCAGCCATACCTTGACCTGGATGCTTCGAACGCTGATTTCCAGGTACTTCAGAGGATAGGCTCGACAGGTATCATGCGCGGCCGAGGCCAGACCGTCGGCTGGTCCAACGAAATGAGGTTCAGGAATTCGGACAAGCTGCTCTGGAATGAACTGTATCTGGAAGAATATTACGACATCCCCTACAATTCATCTTCCGCAGCGGTGACCGGCGACGAACTCATATCCCTGATAGAGAAGATTTGCGGGCACGGCATAGAGAGCAACCTCAAGGGCGTTTCCGCAGTATCGCGCCTGCAGGCGGCCAAACTAATAGACAAGGAACTGGACCCCTTCAATTCCTTCGAGATAGGACTGGACGGAAAGGTCATCCGTTAAGCCTGGCAAGCACGAAATGCCACAGGACGACCCCGACGCAAACCGATACGTTCAGCGAATGTTTCGTACCCCATTGGGGCACCTCGAGGGACATGTCGGATGCGTCCACCACGTCCTGCCTCACGCCGTCCACCTCGTTCCCGAACACCAGGGCATAGCGTCCGCCCTTCCCGGGGACGAACTTGTCCATCTTGACCGAATGAAGGGTCTGTTCGACGCTGACGACGGTGTAACCTTCCGACTGCAAGGCCTTTATCACCTGGGCCGTATCATCCCTGTGCTCCCACTCCACGCTGTCCTCGGCACCGAGGGCGGACTTGTGGATTTCGGCGGAAGGCGGAACGGCCGTGATTCCGCACAGCCAGACCTTGTCCACCTTGAAGGAATCGGCGGTGCGCAGAACGGACCCCACGTTATGAGAGGAGCGTATGTTGTCCAGCACCACTACCAGCCCCGACTCGGGGAGAGACTTGTATTTTTCGGGGCTTATACGACCCAATTCTATGTTCAAGAGTTTCCTGTCTCGCATTCTAAGAAGCTTCAATGATTTTTTAACGCCGCAAAGTTAGCAAAATTCCAAGTTTAGTATTATCTTTGTGAGCGGCTAAAGCCACATAATTTATCAAAGAACAATATGCGACAGGATTTACAGGTATTCGACCTAATCAAGAAAGAGAGAGAAAGACAGTCATCAGGGCTTGAACTGATAGCCTCCGAAAACTATGTCTCCCAGCAGGTTATGGATGCAATGGGCTCCATCTGCACCAACAAGTACGCCGAAGGCTACCCCGGCAAGAGATATTACGGCGGTTGCGAGGTCGTCGATGAAATTGAGCAGCTGGCCATTGACAGGCTCTGCAAGATTTACGACGCGGAGTATGCCAACGTGCAGCCCCATTCCGGCGCACAGGCCAACATGGCCGTCACCATGGCCTGCCTCAAGCCCGGCGACACCTTCATGGGACTGGACCTCTCGCAGGGCGGCCACCTTACCCACGGCTCCCCCGTCAATGCCTCCGGCATACTCTACCACGCCGTCGCCTACGGACTGGACCCCGAGACCGGCATGGTCGATTACGACAAGATGGAGAAGACGGCACTCGAGTGCAAGCCCAAGCTCATAATCGGAGGCGCCTCGGCCTATTCCCGCGAATGGGACTACGAGCGCATGCGTGAAATCGCCGACAAGGTGGGAGCCATACTCTGGATAGACATGGCCCACACTGCCGGACTCATTGCCGCAGGTCTCCTCAAGAATCCTGTCAAATATGCACATATAGTGACTTCCACCACCCACAAGACCCTTCGCGGCCCTCGCGGAGGCATCATCCTGATGGGCAAGGATTTCGACAATCCCTGGGGCCTCACGACTCCCAAGGGCGAGGTCAAGAAAATGAGCGCGATTCTCAATTCCAGCGTATTCCCCGGCGTTCAGGGCGGTCCTCTGGAGCATGTCATAGCAGCCAAGGCAGTGGCATTCTACGAGGCCATGCAGCCCGAATACATAGAGTACCAGAAGCAGGTCGTGGCCAACGCAAAGGTCATGTCCCAGACCTTCATGGGCAAGGGATACAAGATCATTTCCGGCGGCACTGACAACCACCTGATGCTCATAGACCTGCGCACCAAGTTCCCCGACCTGAGCGGTCGTCTGGCGGAGAAGGAGCTCGGCAAGGCCGACATCACCGTCAACAAGAACATGGTGCCCTTCGATTCACGTTCCGCCTTCCAGACCAGCGGCCTGCGCATAGGCACTCCCGCAGTGACCTCCCGCGGATTCGTGGAGAAGGACATGACAGACATAGTCGAGCTTATCGATGCAGTCCTCGCTTCCGCTTCCCTGCACGCAGAGGCTCTTGCCTCCAAGGCCCCCACGGCGGCCCAGCAGGTGGAGCTCGAAGACCATGAAGGCGTTTTGGCGAAGGTGCGCCGCCAGGTCCACATGATGACTTCAGGCCGTCCCCTCAACCGCTACT
Organism: Bacteroidales bacterium; assembly: GCA_017479265.1. Classification (GTDB taxonomy): domain Bacteria; phylum Bacteroidota; class Bacteroidia; order Bacteroidales; family UBA932; genus Cryptobacteroides. The sequence goes on from JAFVCK010000068.1 coordinate 31,545, forward strand.
AGTCTATAACTCACATATATACTATATACGAAATATGCCGGCCCGAAGGTCGGCATATTTCATTGACATCCAACAGATTACTTCTGCTCGATTGCACTCTGGGCCGCCGCAAGCCTCGCGATAGGAACGCGGAAAGGAGAGCAGCTGACGTAGTCGATGCCGATACGGTTGAAGAACTTGATGGACTCGGGATCGCCGCCATGCTCGCCGCAGACACCGCACTTGAGGTTGGGCCTGCGTGAACGGCCGGAAGTGATACCGTACTCGACGAGCTTGCCGACACCCTTCTGGTCTATGGTCTGGAAAGGATCGGTGTCGAGAATCTTGTTGCCGAGATAGTCGCCCATGAAGGTGCCGATATCGTCACGTGAGAATCCGAAGGTCATCTGGGTGAGGTCGTTGGTACCGAATGAGAAGAACTCGGCGGCGCGGGCCATGCGGTCACCGGTAAGGGCGGCACGAGGAATCTCGATCATGGTACCGAACTGGTAGGTGATGTTCTCCATGGTACGGCCTTCGACTTCAGCCTTGACGCGGTCGCAGATTGCCTTCTGGAAACTGAGCTCACGGGCGGAAATGGTAACAGGAATCATGATTTCGGGCATGGGATGCAGACCTTCCTTCTGGAGCTCTGCGGTAGCCTCGAAGATAGCCTTGTACTGGGTCTCGGCGATAAGAGGGAAGCTCACATGCAGACGAACTCCGCGGTGACCCATCATAGGGTTGACCTCGTGGAGGGATTCGCCTCTCTTCTCAACCTCCTCGACGCTGATGCCGAGTTCCTTGGCGATTTCCTTCTTCTTCTCCTCTGTCTTGGGAACGAACTCATGCAGAGGCGGGTCGAGCAGACGGAACACGACGGGCTTGCCGTCCATGATCTTCAGGGTGCTCTTGACAGCGGCCTTGATGTAAGGCTCGAGGTCTGCCAGGGCGGCCTTGCGCTCCTCGTCGGTGTCGCAGAGAATCATCTTGCGCATCTTTGCCAGAGGGGTCTCGCTGTTCTTGCCGTAGAACATGTGCTCAATACGGAAGAGGCCTATTCCCTCGGCACCGAACTTGAGGGCCTTTGCAGCATCCTCGGGAGTATCGGCGTTGGTGCGGATACCGAGCTTGCGGAACTTGTCAACTATGCCCATGAACTTCACGAAGAGAGGATTCTCGGAAGCGTCCATCGTGTCTATGCGGACAGGATAGACAAGGCCCTTGGAGCCGTTGAGGCTGAGCCAGTCGCCTTCGCGGTAAACCTTGGGATCGTCGCCGAAGGTCACGCTCCGGTCCTCGAAGTTGATTTTCATGGAGTCGCAGCCTACGATGCAGCACTTGCCCCAGCCACGGGCCACGAGGGCTGCATGGGAGGTCATGCCGCCACGTACGGTCAGGATACCTGCGGAAGCACGCATGCCCTCGATGTCCTCGGGAGAGGTTTCCTCACGGATGAGGATGACCTTGCGGCCTTCTGCAAGAGCCTGCATTGCAGCCTCGGAGGTGAACACTATGGTACCGACAGCTCCACCGGGAGATGCGGGAAGTCCCTGTGCCACGGCCTTGGCCTTCTTCTCGGATGCGGGGTCAAGAACAGGATGGAGAATCTCGTCGAGCTGGGCGGGAGAAACCCTCATGACAGCGGTCTTCTCGTCGATCATGCCCTCTTCGAGCATATCCATAGCCATCTGGAGAGCTGCCAGACCGGTACGCTTGCCGATACGGCACTGGAGCATCCAGAGCTTGCCTTCCTGAATGGTGAATTCTATATCCTGCATGTCGTGGAAGTGCTCCTCGAGATGCTTGCGGATTTCATCGAGCTCCGCATAGACCTCGGGCATAGCTTTCTCCAGGGAGTCGAGATTCTTGTTCTTCTCGCTCTTGGTAGCCTCGTTCAGAGGGTTGGGGGTACGGATACCTGCAACCACATCCTCGCCCTGGGCGTTTATGAGCCACTCGCCGTAGAACTTGTTGTCGCCGTTGGCCGGGTTGCGGGAGAATGCCACGCCGGTAGCGGAAGTATTGCCCATGTTTCCGAACACCATGGACTGCACGTTCACTGCAGTGCCCCAGTCATCGGGAATCTTCTCGATGCGGCGGTATGCAATGGCCCTCTTGCCGTTCCAGGACTTGAAAACGCCGCCGATGGAACCCCAGAGCTGTGCCTCTGCGGTGTCGGGGAATTCAACTCCGAGGACTTCCTTGATACGCACCTTGAAGGCCTCTGCAAGGTCGCGGAGTTCCTCTGCGGTGATGTCGGTATCGGAGGTATAGCCCTTCTTGTCCTTGAGTTCCTGCATCATGCGGTCAAGCTGCTGGCGTATGCCCTGTCCGTCGGCGGGCTCTATGCCCTCGGCCTTCTCCATGACGACATCGGAGTACATCATTATGAGACGACGGTATGCGTCATAGACGAAACGGGGGTTGCCGGTCTTCTTGATCATGCCGGGGAGGGTGGCGGAGCAAAGTCCGATGTTCAGGATGGTATCCATCATGCCGGGCATGGAACTGCGCGCACCGCTGCGGCAGCTGACGAGGAGCGGGTCTTCGGTGTCGCCGAACTTCTTGCCCATTATCTTTTCGGTAGCGGCAAGAGCTTCTGCAACTTCCTTCTTAAGTTCTTCGGTATAACCTCCGCCGAGAGCGTAGTACTCTGCGCAGCATTCTGTTGTAATGGTGAAACCTGCGGGAACAGGCATGCCGAGGAGATTCATTTCGGCCAGATTGGCTCCCTTTCCTCCGAGGAGCTCGCGCATCTTGCCGTTGCCTTCAGCGGTCTTGCCGCCGAAACGGTAAACTCTTTTCTTGTTTTCGAACATTTTTATAACGATTTGTAATATTTTCTCATTAATCGGGCAAATATAACAATTTTGGGCCAATAAAGCAAAAAAAACGTTATCTGGCCAGGCATGTTCCCACAAAAGCGGCCGGACCGACAAGGCGTATGTCGGTGAACAGGTCTTCCGAAGGGGTGCAGAATTCAACGGTGAAGGTCGCCAGGGCGGTGTTCAGGCCATAGGAATGGCGATATCCGTCGGAGACTATGGGACGCTCCCCGTGCAGATATGCTGCTATGGCGGAGGCCACTATGCCTGTGCCGCAGGCAAGGGTCAGGTTCTCCACGCCCTTCTCGAAGGTGCTCACCTGAAGGTATCCGAAATACTCCTGCACGAAGTTGACGTTGGTCCCGACCGGGGCGAAACGCCTGTCCATGCGGAGCCTGAGGCCTTCCTTGAAAACGTCCACGCCGGAGAGGTTGTCAACGAACTTCACAAGATGCCTCGTACCCGTGTCAAGGAAGAACATGTGCCTGGAGAGGCCGCGCACCCCGCTGACATCCTTCATGGACAGGGAAACGTTGCAGGACCCGTCCGCATTGTCGCTGAGGAAAGACACGGAATGCATGCCGTCGGCGGCCTCGAAAAAGCCGCATTCCACCCCGAGGCTGCGGGCGAAAGCCGCTATGCAGCGACCGCCGTTCCCGCACATCATGCCCGTGGAACCATCAGGATTGTAGAATTCCATGAAGAAAGGGGCCTTGTCCGAGGGCGACAGCAGTATGATGCCGTCGGCTCCGAATCCGGTGTGGCGGTCGCACAGGGCCTGTATCTTTTCAGGGCTCAGCTCGATGGAAGAATCCCTGTTGTCGGCTATCAGGAAATCGTTTCCCGCGCCATGCCACTTCTCGAAAGTCATCTGAGGTAATCTCCAAGCGCTACGGATGCGGAAGTCTTTGCATCACGGTATTTTACAATGACCGGACAGTAGAGCTGCACTCCCGCGGCGGCTCCCTTTTCGAAAGAGCGGCTGCCGGACACCACGACGGCTCCCTCGGGCACGACCATGCGGCCGTCCACGGGGCGTATGAACCCGCCCGTCGTAGCATCGAAAATGGGAGTCGAGCCGGTAATTATCACACCGGAGGCCACCACGCACCCTTTCTTGAGTATGGTGCCTTCGTATATGCCGCAGTTGCCTCCTACAAAGCAGTCATCCTCCACTATGGTCGGCAGCGCTCCGACAGGCTCCAACACCCCGCCAATCTGGGTTGCGGCGGAGACGTGCACCCTTTTTCCAATCTGGGCGCAGGACCCTATGGTAACATGGGAATCAACCATGCTGCCTTCATCCACGTATGCTCCTATATTTACGTACGCAGGGGGCATCACTATGACCGAAGGGGCAAGGTATGCGCCTCGGCGTACGGAACTGCCACCAGGCACTATTCGTACTCCGTCCGAGGCCGAGAATTTGCGCGGAGGAACGGTGTTCTTGTCGAAGAAAGAGAACTGTCCCTGGGACATATCGGTCAGGGCACCCAGACGGAACCCGCTGAGTATCACTTCCTTGACCCAGGTGTTAACCTGCCATCCTCCGTCAGAGGGCTGTGCGACGCGAAGTTCTCCGCTCTCAAGCCGGGCCAAAACGTCATAGAATTTTTCCAGTTCTGTCATAAAGCATCTATTATGGGTTTGAGTGTTTGGAATGTCGAATCTACGGCCGTCGTGAGCGGAAGCCTCATCTGAGGGGTGCAAAGGCCCATCATGGAAAGGCCGGCCTTGACAGGTATGGGATTGCTCTCCACAAAACAGCCGTCATACAGTGGCCTCAGGCTCTTGTCCAGAGAGGCGGCCCTGTCAAAATCGCCGCCGAGCGCGGCACGGGTCATCCCGGCAACGGCTGAAGGCGCGATGTTGGAAGCAACGCTTATTACTCCTTCAGCGCCCAGACGCATAAGCTCGAGGGTCTGGTCGTCATTGCCGCTCAGAACGGAAAAGCCTTCGGGGCGTCCTTCCAGAATCTCCCGAATCTGGGCTATGTTGCCGGAAGCCTCCTTGATGGCCACTATATTCGGAATCTCCGCAAGGCGGAGCACAGTCCGGGGCAGTATGTTAGACCCGGTCCGGCCAGGCACGTTATAGAGCACCAGGGGCTTGTCCGTATAAGCAGCTATCTCCTTGAAATACAGATACATACCTTCCTGCGTAGGCTTATTGTAATATGGCACTACCACAAGATAGGCATCGGCTTTACAGAGGGAATCCACCACGGAAATATTGCGAAGCGTAGCCTTTAATGAGTTGGTCCCGACGCCCACCAGCAAAGGAAGCCGTCCTCCAACGCAGGAACAAATCTCCTCCAGTATTCTTATTTTCTCTCCATCCTCAAGGCATGGAGTCTCGGCGGTGGAGCCAAGGGGTACAAGGAAATCCACCCCGGCATCTATCTGGCGGCGAACCAAGCCGCCAAGCGCGGCATAATCAACCTCCCCTTCCCTGAAAGGAGTCACGAGGGCGGTTCCGCAACCTTTAAAGCGTATCATAGGCCAAAAAGCAATTCTTTGAATTCATGCACTCCCTCAAGACCCTCTGTCATGGTAGCGGCCAGCACTGCACCCTCAGCCAGAGCCTTGCGGTTGAAGGCCTCGTGCTCTATGGTAATGCGGTCGTTGGCACCTTCGAACCCGACAGTGTGCGTACCGGCGAGTTCCCCGGCCCTGACAGAGGCTATGTCCACCTTTCCGGGCATATATTTTCGCACGTCACCAGCGAGGGTAAGAGCGGTCCCGGAGGGAGCGTCCAGTTTATGAATATGGTGTTTTTCAACTATATACGGAGCATAACCTCCGGCCTTTGCGAGTCTCTCGGAAATAAGTTCAACAGCAGCTGAAAGCACATTGATTCCTACAGAGAAGTTGGATGCCCAGACAAGCGGAGTGCCGCATTTGCGGAAATACTCCAGCACCTCGTCCTTTATGTCATACCAGCCGGTGGTGCCTACAACTACGGCCTTGAAATTCTCTGCCAGAGTCTTGTAGTTGGCCCTGAAAGCCTCGGGAACGGTAAAGTCTATGCAGACGCACTCCGCAGCCACGGTCTTGTCGAAAGAGGCTATGTCCTCGCTCCAGCCCTCGCAGGGAATACCCTTGGCGGCCAGAGCGGCTTCTACCATGTGTCCCATCCGGCCATAGCCGGAAATCACTGCTTTTATCATCCGAAAATCTTTTTATGTATCTGATTTGCAATTTCTCCGGCTTTCGAGGCACTGACAGTTACGCTTATACTGAGAGGCTCTACGGCAGCCTCGCAGAGGGCTGTTTCTTCCACTGCAAGCCTATGCATGTCGGACATGTTGCGTCCGATGAGCGACACGAGCGCCCGGCCTTCACTCTCGCCGGCAAGGGCCTTGGAACCTATCTCACGGCTGTCCTGCAGGGTAAGCAGGGCAACGCTCTTGGGCCCGTCGGGAATGTCCTCGTTGCGCACCACGCGGGAGCCTTCGCAGGAAGGATTGCCGGTGTTGAGCACAATAATGGGAATGTTCTTGGTGCGGGCCGGATATATGGTCATGGGATGCAGCACCCTGGCTCCGAGACGGGCCATCTCGGCAGCCTCGTCGTATGATATCTCAGGGATGCGGCAAGTATCGGATACAAGCCTCGGGTCCGCGGTACGTATCCCGTCCACATCCGTCCAGATCTCGACGCTGTCGGCATCCAGGGCCATTCCGAATATAGCCGCGGAATAGTCCGAGCCTTCGAATCCCAGCACCGCCGAGCGGCCCTCTGCCGTGCGGGCGATAAATCCCTGGGTGACAGTCAGTCCATGGCCGCCAAGAGCATTCCTGACGGCCTCCTCCGTTTTTACGAAATCGGGTCTGCCGCCCATCCTGTCTCCGCCTACGCAGACCATTTCCCTGGCATCTGCCCAGCCGCAGGGTATCCCGGCGGCATTGAAGGCGGCGGCAACTATGGTAGAGGAAAGCAGTTCCCCTACGGAAATCACCTCGGGCTGGTCGTGGCAGCCCAGAATGCCGCGGCAAAGCGATTCCACACGCGCTTTCGTATCAGAAAGCAACTGACCTTCAAGCAGTTGGTCACAGGCCTCAAGATGCCTTACCAGCAAGGCCTCTACAAGAGGACGCTGGTCGGCGGCGGAAGTTATTTCAACAAGCGAACGGGTGACCCTCGCCATGGCGGACACCACCACGAGGGGGCTTTGGGACAGCCTCCCCTTCACTATCTCTATTACCCTTTTTATGGCGGCTGCATCCTGGACGGACGTACCGCCGAACTTCATGACTATCATAACACTATAACTTCATCAAGGAACATGAGCTTGCACTCGGGAAGATCCCGACGCAGGGCCTTGAAACGCACGTACCTTCCCTTGTCCACAAGCGGAACGGTCAGTTCCACCACCATTATGTCCTTGGCGGCATCGGGAATCTCGCGGATACGGTAACCTGCAAGGTGCCAGTCGTTTCCGTCGTCCGAAAGCCACACCTCCACCTTCTCCGGAGGGCATATCGCTTCGGGGGCGTGCGCCCAGAAAGAGCCGCCCACATAATGGAGGTCCTTCACCTCGCCGAGGTCTATAGTGACATCCACCCCGTCCCTGAATCCGAGCCACCTGTCGTCGGGGAACTCCCAGCTGCCGAAAAGACCGTCGTTCAGAGTCACGTCCCAGGAGCCGTGGTATCCCTTGTCGTATGGCTTGTTGAAGGTCAGCGGACGGCCCTTTGCCAGATGGTCCAGGCGCTTGTACATCTCGTCCCTGTTACCCTTCTCGGCAGAAAGGTCGAAGGCGTTGTAACCATGTGATTTTATGACTTCTATATAATCTATAGCCCTGGGCCTGAATTCTTTCCAGTCACGCACTTCCTGAGGAGACCAGCCAATTTCAGCAATTGCAAAGGCCCGCGGATAGAGCATGTATTCAGCCTTGGCAACTGTCGGTATGAACTCGCACCAAAGGTTCCCCTGCAAGCCCAGCACGTGGTGAATGTCCTGCTCGGAGAAATCCCTGCCGGGGTCGTAACTATATACCCTTTCGCAAGGCAGGTAGGCCGAGCCTATGGCCTCGGGCTCGAATACAGGAGCATCCTGATAATAGTCAAGATAGCAGCGGGAAGTGGGCACCATGATTACGTCGTGGTCCATGGCGACGGCCTGCTTGCCCCCTGCCGTCCCTCTCCAGGACATCACAGTGGCATTGGGAGCCAGACCGCCTTCAAGTATTTCGTCCCAGCCTATTATGCTGCGGCCCTTGGAGTTGACATAGCGCTCCATTCTCTGCACGAGGTAACTCTGGAGGCCGTTCACGTCCTTGATTCCCTTCTCTTCCATCCTGCGGCGGCAGGCAGGGCAGTTGCGCCAGGCCGACTTGTTGCATTCGTCGCCGCCTATGTGTATGTATTTGCCGGGGAATATGTCCACGACTTCGTCAATTACGGCCTGGAAGAGTTCGAAGGTAGCCTCGGAGCCGGGACAGACAGAATGGTTCATCACCCTGGAGCCGTCGGGAGCCAGGCAGGCGGTCTCGGGATAGGTCTTGACCACCTCTATGCTGTGGCCGGGCATTTCTATCTCCGGAACCACGGTAATATAGCGCTCGGAGGCATATTTCACGATTTCCCTCAGGTCATCCTTGGTGAAATACCCGCCGTAGCTGTATCCGTCGCCTTCGCATCCGAAATTGTAGCCGTAATACTCCCATTGCTTGTAGGTGTCCCCTATCCTCCAGCCTCCACGGGTGGCGAGCAGAGGATACTTTTCGGTCTGGAAACGCCATCCCGCCCCGTCGGTGAAATGAAGGTGAAGGACGCTCATCTTGAGCTTTGACATCTGGTCGAGTTCCTTGAGTATATAGTCCTTGCCCCTGAAATGGCGGCTTTCATCCAGCAGCAGGCCCCTGTGGGCGAACCTCGGCCAGTCCAGTATGCTGCAGCAGCGGAGGGTGTCGCCGTATTCGAGCATCATATCAAGGGAAGTGCGGCCACGGAACAGGCCTTTGTCCGTCAACGCATTGATAGTCACCCCTTTGGGAGTGACTTCAAGGGCATAGGCCTCATCCCTTGCAAAATCGGGAATGCCGAGTTTGTCCACCTGACGGGCAAAACTGCGGGAAGCCTTGACCTCCTTGACCTTGCCGTCATAAACGAATGTCTTTTCTCCCGTCCGGTAGGAAGCCGGACGGGGTATTATCTTTTCGGGGCCCGAAACCAGGGCGCAGATTATTGCGGCGACTAACAGTCCATGCATAAGTGAAAAATCTTAACGTATTGGGAGACTGCCTTTTCAATATCCGAAAGCAGTATATATTCCTTATCGGTGTGGGCCACGGCTATGGAGCCGGGACCGCAGAGAGCCCTGCGGGAGAAGCGCTCCAGGCGGGGTGCGTCGCTGCCGAAAGAGACCGTAGTCACAGGCAGTCCCTCCACGATGAAATACTCCATGGGGGTGTCTCCGCCGAAGGGTGTTATCTCCACATCCTCCCGCGCCATTTTTTCCATAAGAGAGCAGACCAGCTCATCGGAGGCGAAGGTGGTGCGGAAATATAGGCGGAAACCAACCTCGGGACTAAGTATGTTCTGGGGATTGTCGCTGCGCAGAAGACCTATGTTCCAGGTGGTCGGGCCAAGCACAGGATCCTCGGGGAAGTCAATGGCTTTGAGGCAGTTGCAGAAGTCAACGAACTTTTCCACGGCGCTTTCGCCAAGGTGGGGATAGCCCGAGTGGCAGGGGCGGCCCTTGATTTTCACGCCGAAGGACTTGGTGCCCTTGGAGGCGCGGACCATCTTCCCGTCCGTGGGCTCTCCCACTATCACGGTTTCGGCCCCGGGACAGTCGCGGGTGTAAGCCTTGGCACCGAAGGAGCCTGTTTCCTCGCCGGCGAGAACCAGCAGTCCGAAGTCCCTGCATCCCTCTGCCTCAAGCATCTTGCAGGCTTCGAACATGGAGAATATCTGTCCTTTGGCATCGCAGGTCCCTCGTCCTGTTATGAGGGTATCGTTACAGGCGGCGGTCCCGCCGCCGGGCAGAGAAGCACCGGCGGATATATCCTCAAAAGCCGGCGGGATATACGGGGGAACTGTGTCGCAGTGCGTACAAAAGACAAAGCGGGGCTCGCCCCACTTTGCAAAAACGTTCAGCGTTCCGTCGCCGACCTCGTATGTTTCAACCTTGTTGGCGGGAGTTGACAGAAACCCTGCCAGACACTCTCCCATTTCCCTCTCCCTGCCGGAGGAGGAATCAATACTGAGGATGCGCCTGAACCAGTTGATATCCATATAGTTATCTCTTTTGAATCTTGAAAATTTCAGGCCCTGCCACGGCCTTTGCGTCATAGTCGTCCGACATGGTGTACACCTCCGATACGCCGGAGAATTCCACCGTCTCCATCCTCACCATGTAACCGTCTTTCTTGCGGTAGGACAGGGATATGCGGGAGAAGCCTGCCGCAGCGTTTCCCTTGGCCTTGAGGGTGACATGCCAGTAATCCGCCACTTCCTTGACCGAGACATCGGCATTGTTGTCTTCGGCCACCTGCCGCACCTTGCCGCGAATGCAGTTGAGCAGCATGTTGCGAAGGCTGCGCATGAGGGCGTTCTTGTCCGTATCGAAGGTGGAGCCCTTGCCCAGACGCTTCATGTACAAGGTCTTGCCGTCGATTATGAGGCTTTCCTTGTCGGTGTCATATTGCATGCTGAGTTTGTCGGGAGAAACGAAATAGAGTACGCCGTCATGTTTTATGACCTTGCCCGTGGCGGGAAGGGTGCGGGTCCTGGAGAAGGAACATTTGACCTTTTCCAGTCCTGCATTGGCTTTTTCTATCTTGTCAAGGGTGGCATTCTGCGCTGCCGCCGTGCTGAGAGCGAGAATAATTCCCGCCATTATTGCTACAATTCTTTTCATAATACTCCTTTACCTTACAAATTTACTTCCAAACCGAGAGAAAAACAAATAAATGGAGATATTTTCTTATCTTTGTATTTTGTACATGACAATAAGAAGAACATGAAACGCATACTGCTCACCACCCTGATGCTTGCGCTTTTCACGCAGGCCCACGCCCAGAAAGTCGTAGACTATTTTCTGAACCGTTTTGCCGACCCTGACCGTCCCCGGACGGCCTTCCTCCAAAAAGGCGGGCACGGAATAGGAATCAAAGGCTCATACCGCCAGTTCAGCGTCACCGGAGACAACATAGGAGACGGATACGCAATTCTCTCCCTGCTGAACATAGGTCAGGGAAGAGTCAACATCTGGAGCGCCTCCCCAAGCTTTACATGGTTCATTGCCGACGACGTCTCCCTGGGAGTCCGTCTGGACTACAGCGGCTATGCCGTCGATACCAACCTCAATATCGATATCCGCGAAATGCTGGGGGCCGATGTCTCCGATCCTGACTCGGACAAGCTGAACATGACCCTGTCCAACAGGCACATGATGCATCACAAAGGCGGACTATCCCTTACCGCCCGCCGTTATCTTTCCTTCTTCGGAAGCAGGACTTTCGGAGTATTCGGAGAAGGCCGCCTGTTCGGCAACTATGGATTCACATCTTCCAACCCTGTTCCGGAAGCGGGAGCCGCTATCAACAAGCTGCGCGTCACCAACTCTTTCGACCTTGGGCTTGACATCGCCGGCGGACTTGCCGTCAAATTCGGGAACAATATCTTCACGGCCAGCATACCCCTTATAGGCATGGCATGGCAGCACAGCCACCAGAACAGGTACTGGACCGTCGAAGACGAGGCCGGAGGCAAGGCTACCGGCGGCGGAGCCAGACTGAACCAGTTCAAAATTGCCAGAAATATCGAAATGCTTGGTCTCCAGATAGGTTACATCAAGTATGTAGGTCCAAAAAAGAAAAAATAAACGAGGGTGCTGAAGAAGATTCTCAAAACAGTGCTATGGCTTGTCGCCTTCATAGTCGTGCTGCTGGTCGGCGCGGCCATAGCATTGCAATCTCCTTTGGTACAGACTTATGCGGCCAAAAAGCTCATAGCCGCGCTGGAAGACAGCATAGACGGCACGATACACATAGAGAAGGTCCATTTCCGCCCCTTCAACGCCATAGTGATCAAGAACTTCGAGATTATAGACGACAATCCCTACACCGCGGAGGCGGACACCTTCGCCAGGGCCGGAATAATAACGGCGAATTTCAAACTGACCTCCCTGCTCGAAGGTAAAGGCGTGCAAATCAGCAAAGCCTACGTCAAGGACGGATATATGCTGCTGACCATCGAACCGGGCAGCACCGACACCACTTCCACCACCAACCTCGGGAGGATATTCAGGCTGCCCGAAGAAGAAGAAGAAGAAGAGGAAGTATCCGAAGAGCCTTCGCAGACCCAGTATTTCGAGATAGCCAACGCCGTGGTGGAGAACTTCAGATATAAGATGCTGGGCTTCACCATGGACAGCGATTACCCCGAAGATGCCATCAACTGGGCCGACCTGGACATATGCAACATCAACGTCAAGGCCAGGAAACTGGGAATGAAAGGTATAGTGATGTATGGAATTTGCGACGACCTCTCCTTCAAAGAGAAGAGCGGGTTCACAATGCTGCACGGCTCCGGCGACGTTCGGGTGGGAGAAGGCAAGACAATAATCAAGGACCTGAGAATCAACGACGGACTCTCCGACATCAGTCTTTCCGAATTCAGGATGACATATTCCGGAATTGAAGCGTTCGAAAATTACATAGAGGAAGTCAGGATGGATGCGGAGATACTGCCTTCGCGCGTGGACATGCACACCATCGGCTACTTCGCCCCTTCCATAATGTTCATGACAGCCAACGCCAACCTCTACGGAGGCGGCTTCCACGGCACCGTGGACGACTTCACCCTTGACAAGATAAGGCTGAAGACCATAGACAGCGGCTTCGGGGCCACCCTGACGGGCAGGATGACAGGCGTACCGGACGACATGGCGATAGACGCACGCATCTACAACTCCTCGTTCACCTTCGCCCAGCTCGGAGGCTTCCTCAGCAGCATATCCCCCGTCGATATCGACTTCGGCAGCCTCGGCGGAGGCGAGACCTACAGCCTTGACGCAACGGCAAAAGGCTCCCTAGACGCATTCAGGGTCAAGGCCTCGGCCACCCCTTCGTCAGGCAAGGTCACGGCCGACATGATGATAAAGAACGTGCTCGGGGACGACCCCATAGTGATAGAGGGCCAGGCAGCGGCGGACAGGCTGAACATAGGACGGCTGGCCGGCATATCGGCCCTGGGAGAAGGCAGCCTGCGGACCAACCTGACCCTGAGGCTGCCGGAGGCAGGCATGGAAATGTACCTGGACTCCCTGCATATCAACAAGCTCACTGCCCTCGGATATCCCTATTCTGACATATCGGGAAACCTCTCCTGGACCCCGGGAGGACTGAAAGCCGACCTGTTCGGCGACGACCCCAACCTGGTGTTCACCGCCGACGCATCCTCCGTGGGCAGCCATTACAAGGCTGACATAGACGTGGGCTTCGCCGACCTGCAGCTCATGGGGCTGGACAAAAGAGGCACTTCCATGGTCAGTTTCGAAGCCATAGCCGATTTCGACCTGATATCGGGCAGTGACTTCAGCGGAGACGTAAGGCTGGACCAGGTGCTGCTGGAGACCGCCGACGGCCTGTTCAACGTGGGCGACATACTGGTCAAGACCCGCAGCAAGGACAGCGACAACATGCTCACGGTGACCGCCCCCTTCGCCGACATAAGCTACTCGGGCTCGGCATATCTGGGCACCTTCCTGGATGATATAAAGGGTCTTACGGTTGATTCCAAACTCCCCGCCCTTACGGGTAAGAGCATGCAGGAGTATTCCGGCAACGAATACCGTCTGCAGGGCAGGCTCCACGACAGCCGAGACCTGCTCGCCTTCGTGATGCCTGAGCTGTTCATAGCGGACAACACCGCCCTCGACCTTGACATAGACAAGGGCGGCAATCTCGGAGGACGCATCACTTCCAAACGCCTTGCATATTCGGGCAAATACCTGAAAAACATAGACTTGAAGCTGGACAACTCCTCCAGCGCCATCAACGGCAACATGGACATAGAGGAAATCAGCCTCGGAGGACTGCTGCTCAAGGCCAATTCCCTCCAGGCATACGCCGCGGACAACACCTTCGGACTGGGATACCGCTACGACAACGACACTCCCCTGGCCAACAAGGGCGAGGTGTTCATGACGGCCAAGCTCGAAAGGGACGAGAACGACTCCCTGCTGGTACACGGCTCCATACTGCCCTCCGGGATATATCTCAATTCAGACGCATGGAGCATAGGCTCCACGGCCGTGGAATACGGAAAGGGCCGAATCAGAGTGGACAGCCTGAGAATCACCAATTCCGAGCAGTTCGTGCTGCTTGACGGAGGCTATTCCTCCACCCTGGCCGACACCTTGAGGCTGCAGCTCACTTCCTTCGACCTCGGCATGCTGAACAACCTCACTTCCTCCGACTTGGGCATCAAGGGACTCGCCACCGGAGACGCATTCCTGACCTCACCCACTTCGGAGAAACTGGGCCTGCTGCTCAACATAGCCGTCGATTCCACCGAGGTGGCGGGGCAAAAGCTCGGCCTGCTGAAGGCCCAGTCCCTGTGGGACCAGGAGCAGAACGGATTCAGCCTGTCGCTCTACAACGAGCTGGACGGGCAGAGAAACATAGGCGCTGAAGGCTTCTACAGGCCTTCTGACAGCGGAATACAGATGATGGCCTACCTGGACAAGTTCAACGCCGGGGTCGCCCAGCCCTTCCTCGAGAGCGTGTTCAGCCAGATGGAAGGCACCATTTCGGGCACAGTCGGAATAGGCGGCACCTTGGACAGGCTCGACCTTTCATCCTGGAACCTGGCTATAGACGATGCTCTGCTGAGAGTGGACTACACCAATGTGCCATATAGGGTCAAAGGTCCCGTACATATTGACAATCAAGGAGTTTGGTTTGACAATGTAAGCCTGTCCGATGATTACGAAGGCCGGGGTATGGTAAGGGGAAGCATAGGCTGGGACAGGCTGCGCGACATGAGCTTCGACATACGCATTCCTTTCAGGGAAATGGAGGTGCTCAGGGTGCCCGAGGGCACGAACGACGTATTCTACGGCAATGCTTTCGGAACCGGCCACATAGACATCACCGGTCCCATGAGCAGGATAGAACTGGACGTGGACGCGGCCACGGCAAAGACGGGAGACTTCCACATTCCCCTGTCGGGCTCTGACATAGCCGGCACTTCCAACCTGCTGACTTTCAAGGAGCCTGAGCCGGATGAGGAGATAGACCCTTACGAGGAAATACAGAAAATGCTCGCCGAGGAGGAAGAGTCTTCCGTGGACCTGGCCATAAAACTGAAAGTGAATGTCAACAGGGACACTGAAGCATTCATAGAGGTGGACAAAGCCAGCGGCAACATACTCTCAGGAAGGGGCAGCGGAGTCATAGAGGTGGACGTGGAGCCCGGCAAGGACATATTTACCCTGGGCGGCAACTACAACATTTCCTCAGGAAAATACCATCTTGACGTGCTGAGTCTGGCAAGCAAGGACTTCCTTATAAACGACGGCAGTTCCATCAAGTTCAACGGCGATATAATGGACAGCGAACTGAACATAGACGCCACATATAAGTTGAAGGCTTCCATCGGAACTCTGATTTCAGACTCCACGGCTACGGCACGGCGCACGGTGGAATGCGGGCTCAACATAACGGACCGCCTTTCAAGCCCGAGAATACAGTTCTCCATAAACGTACCCGACCTGGACCCGAGCACGCAGGTACTTGTGCAGGAGGCCCTCAGCGCTGACGACAAGGTGCAGAAGCAGTTCCTCAGCCTGCTGATTGCAGGCAGTTTCCTGCCTGACGAAAGAAGCGGAATCGTGGACAACTCCACCCTGCTGAGCACCACCGTATCGGAAATAATGTCCGGGCGTCTGAACAGCATAATGCAGAAACTCGACCTGCCTCTGGACATAGGGCTCGGCCTGCAATCCAACAGCGCCGGGCAAACGTTGTACGATGTAGCCGTGTCCACCCAGCTGTTCAACAACAGGGTGGTCGTAAACGGCAACATAGGCAACAGACGGTATGCCAGCGGGAATGTCACCTCCAACGAGGTGGTGGGCGACCTGGATATAGAAATCAAGATTGACAAGAGCGGAGCATTGAGAGTCAGCCTGTTCTCACATTCCGCCGACCAATACAGCAGTTTCCTCGACAATTCGCAGAGAAACGGCCTGGGCCTTACCTACCAGAAGGAATTCGACAGTTTCGCCGACCTGTTCAGGAGCATGTTCATGCCCAAGGCGGCAAGGGAGCAGGAAAGGATAAGGCAGCGGCAGAGCATGACCGGCGAGGACAGGCAGCATATACATATAGAAAAAGATGAATAAAGGAAAACTATATCTGATACCGACCCCGCTGGGCGAAATAGAGCCGCAGGCAGTGCTTCCCGCCCCGGTGCTGGAGTTGCTGCCCCGGATACGGACCTTCGTCGTGGAGGAGACCAGGACGGCAAGGCGCTTTCTGTCCGCAGCCGGGCTCAAAGGCCACATAGGAGAGCTGGAATTCCACGAACTCAACGAGCATACTGACCCCTCTTCGGTGAAATGCCTGGGGGCCCTGTTCGAGAACGGGAACGACGTGGGGCTGATTTCAGAGGCCGGACTTCCCGCCGTGGCTGACCCCGGAGCCCTTCTGGTGGCCCTCTGCCATGAGCTTGACATAGAGGTAGTTCCTTTCACTGGGCCTTCTTCACTCATGCTGGCCCTTATGGCATCCGGCCTCAACGGGCAGAATTTCACATTCAACGGATACCTCCCCGCCAAGACAGAAGAGAGAAGAAGCGCGTTGCGTAATTTGGAGAAAAGACCTGGCGCACAGCTGTTTATAGAGACTCCCTACCGCAATGACGCAATGCTCGCGGACATATTGGCGGTGTGCAAGGGCACAACGAGGCTCTGCCTCGCAGCGGACATCACCCTGCCCGACGCATTCATAAAGACACAGACCGTTTCGCAGTGGAAGAAGGCCGTCCCGGCCATAGGCAAGAGACCCTGCGTATTCATAATACAAGGCTGATGAAGATAGCATTCCTGACACTCGGCTGCAAGCTCAACTACGCCGAGACCTCCACATACGAACGCGGGTTCAAGGCCTGCGGAATGGAGGTCGTGCCTGCAACCCACGTGGCCGACGCATATCTCGTGAACACCTGCGCCGTGACAGGCCATTCGGAGAGCAAATGCCGCCACATGATTTCGAAATGCCACCGCCTCGCTCCCGATGCCGCTATCATAGTCACCGGCTGCTATGCGCAGCTAAGGCGTGATGAAGTGGCCGCCCTGCCGGGGGTCTTTTTGGTGTTCGGAGCCAAGGAAAAGGGCAGCGTAGTGTCCTCCAGCATGGAATTTCTGAGCGGAAAGCCGGCCTCGGAGTACAAGGCTACGGACACTCTGCCGGCCTATTCTTCGGGCGAACGTACCCGCTCCTTCCTGAAGGTGCAGGACGGCTGCAACAACTACTGCGCATACTGCACGGTGCCCTTCGCCAGAGGCAATTCCCGCAACATACCCGTTTGCGAAGTGGTCCGCCAGGCAGAAGAAATAGCCTCCAAGGGGGTCAAGGAGATAGTGCTGACCGGGGTAAATACCGGAGACTTCGGGCGCAGCAGCGGAGAATCCTTCCTGGACCTGCTGAAGGCCCTGGACAAGGTGGAAGGCATAGAGCGCTACCGCATATCTTCCATAGAGCCCAACCTGATTACTGAGGAAATAATAGACTGGATAGCCACAGGGACAAAGTTCCAGCCGCACTTCCATATTCCCCTGCAGGTGGGCTGCGACGAACTGCTGCGCAAGGTCGGAAGGCGCTATGACACAGATCTTTTCGCCTCACGCATAGACTATATCCGAAAGGTCCTGGGACAGAGGGTGTTCTTCGGCATAGACGTAATCGTGGGGCTGCCGGGAGAGACCGACAAGATGTTCGAGCAGACCTACGTCTTCCTCCGCGACAGGATAAAGCCCGCCTTCATACATATCTTCCCCTATTCCAAGCGCCCCGGGACCCGTGCGGCGGTGATGCCCGGCCAGGTGCAGGAAAGCGTAAAGACAGCCCGCGTGAGCCGTCTCGGAGAGCTGTGCGAGGCTCTGCACATGGACTTCGTAACGCAGAACAAAGGCCTCCCGGAGAAAGTGCTGTGGGAGTCCTCCAAACACAAAACTCCTGATGGAGAGATACTTATGGAGGGCTACACAGGCAATTACATCCGCGTCTCCGCTCCCTGGGATGCCTCGCTCATAGGAACAATCCGGGACATTGTCATATAGCATTAAAAACCGGCCTTGCTGCAAATGCAACAAGGCCGGCTTTCATAATATCGCCAAGTGGCCTAGAGCTTCGGGCCAGCCTTTACGAGGGCCTTTCCGGCGCGGTTGGACTCGTACTTGTGGAAGTTCTTGATGAACCTTCCTGCGAGGTCCTTTGCCTTCTCCTCCCACTCTGCGGCATTCTTGTAGGTGTCGCGAGGATCGAGGATACCGGTGTCAACTCCTTCGAGTTTGGTAGGAACCACGAAGTCGAAGTAAGGGATGGTCTTGGTAGGAGCGGCATCGATGCTGTGGTTGAGGATGGCATCGATGATACCACGGGTGTCGCGGATGGAGATGCGCTTGCCTGTACCGTTCCAGCCGGTGTTCACGAGGTAAGCCTTGGCACCGCTCTTCTTCATCTTCTTTACGAGCTCCTCTGCGTACTTGGTCGGGTGGAGCTCAAGGAAGGCCTGGCCGAAGCAGGCGGAGAAGGTCGGGGTAGGTTC
>JAFVCK010000069.1 GCA_017479265.1 Bacteroidales bacterium
CGAAATTTTATATGAGCCATTTTCGAGTCAGCTTCAAATCCGAAGAGGGCGCGAAGCCGGTGCTTCGTAACCGATGAGGATGCAGAAGATGGCCGGAAAGGGCCATAGAAAATGAGAGCAATTATTTCAAAACAGCTTCTTAATATTCAACATCCGTGAGGAAGAGGCCGCGGGCGGGGACGGATTCGCCGGCACAGCATCGGTCGTGGCTGTCAAGAAGGGCAGGGATGGAATCAGGCGTGCGCCTGCCGCGTCCGACCTCCACCAGCGTCCCCACAATGGCACGCACCATATTGCGCAGGAAGCGGTCCGCGCTCACCCTGAATACCAGAAGGTCGGAGCCATGAAGGAAAGGAAGTCCGCTCTCGAAAGGGTCGCATACGCTCCAGGAAGCCTCGGTCACCGTGCAGACGGAAGTCTTGTTGTTCCCTCCGGTCTTCTCGAAACAGCTGAAATCATGAGTGCCAAGAAGGCAGCGTGCCGCGACATTCATGGCATCCATGTCCAGCTTGTATCCGCACTGCCACGACCAAGGCACGGCAAAAGGATTGCGGCCCCTGTCTATCAAGTACATATAACTGCGGCTCACCGCATCGAAACGCGCATGGAAATCATCGGGGACCTCCGAGACCTCGTGTACGCGCACGGAAACGGGCAAAATGGCATTTAATTTGCAGACCAAAACATTCGCGCCGAGGCGGCCGGAAAAGCTGTCGAAATGGGCTGCATAGCGTATGGCATGCACCCCTGCGTCAGTCCTCCCGGCACCGGTGACGGATATCTCCTCTCCCATCAGGGTTGACAGGGCGGCCTGAAGACATTCCTGGACGGAGGGGGCGTTCGGCTGGATTTGCCAGCCGCTGAAAGAGGTTCCGTCATACGAGAGCACAATCTTGTAGCGCATGGTATTGAATATTGAAATGCAAAAATAACAAATTTTATGGAGAGCGTAAACATTAAAGAGCTCAATGACCGCATCCAGCAGGAAAGTTCCTTCGTTGACCTCCTGACCATGGAGATGGGCAAGGTCATAGTGGGACAGAAGGCCCTGGTAGAGAATCTCATGATAGGACTTCTGTCCGGCGGCCACATATTGCTGGAAGGCGTGCCCGGTCTGGCAAAGACTTTGGCAATCAACACTTTGGCACAGGCCGTGGACGCAAAGTTCAGCCGCATCCAGTTCACCCCGGACCTGCTTCCCGCCGACCTCACCGGCACCCTGATTTATTCCCAGAAAGAAGGCCGCTTCGAGGTACACAAAGGCCCCATCTTCGCCAATTTCGTGCTGGCGGATGAAATCAACCGAAGCCCCGCAAAGGTACAGAGCGCACTTCTGGAGGCCATGCAGGAGCATCAAGTCACAATCGGAGAGGAGACTTTCCGTCTGCCTGAACCCTTCCTCGTAATGGCCACCCAGAACCCTATAGAGCAGGAAGGCACCTATCCCCTGCCGGAGGCCCAGGTGGACCGTTTCATGCTGAAGGTCGTGGTGGGATATCCCAAGAAGGACGAGGAGCGCCGGATTATAAGGATGAACAATTCCGGCGAATTCCCCAAGGCCGGCCCCGTGGTCAAGCCCGAGGACATCATAAGGGCCCGCAACGTGGTCAGGGACGTATATATGGACGAAAAGATAGAGAAGTACATAGTTGACATAGTATATGCCACAAGGACTCCCGGAGATTACAACCTGAAGAATCTCGAGGGCCTTATCTCCTACGGAGCATCCCCCCGTGCAAGTATCTCTCTGTCAATGGCTTCCAAGGCCTACGCCTTCATAAAGAGAAGGGGCTATGTCATTCCGGAAGACGTGAGGGCCGTTTGCAACGAGGTCCTTCGCCACAGGATTGGACTCACATACGAGGCCGAAGCCGAAAACATCACCCCCGAGAACATTATCTCCCAGGTGCTCAATGCAGTAATAGTACCTTAACGGATGGAATCCAGCTCATCGGCAACCGACCTGCTGAAAAAGGTCAGGAAGATTGAAATCAGGACCAAGGCCCTGTCGCACCAGATTTTCGCCGGTGAATACCATTCGGCCTTCAAGGGCCGTGGAATGGCCTTCAGCGAGGTCAGGGAATACCAGTACGGCGACGATGTCCGCAACATGGACTGGAACGTCACCGCCCGCCTGGGCAGCCCGTACGTCAAGGTTTTCGAGGAGGAAAGGGAACTCACGGTAGTGCTGCTGATTGATGTCAGCCGCTCCGGGCTGTTCGGCACCACGGTACGCACCAAGCGCGACCTCACCGCCGAAATAGCCGCCGTGCTGTCCTTCTCCGCCATAATCAACAACGACAAGGTCGGGGCTCTGTTCTTCAGCGACAAAGTCGAGCAGTTCATACCGCCCAAGAAAGGCCGCAGCCATCTGCTCCATATAATCAGGGAGATAATAGACTACAAGCCCTCCTCGGACGGAACGGACATTGGCGAGGCCCTCCGCTACCTCACAGGAGCCTTGAAGAAAAAGTGTACGGCGTTCATGCTCAGCGACATGCTGGACGTGGATTCTCAGGGAAATCCCCGCTACGAGGATGCCCTGAAGGTCGCGGCGAACCGCCACGACCTGAGCGTGATACGGGTATGCGACCCCCGCGAGCAGAGCCTTCCCGACATAGGGCTGGTGAACATCAAGGACGCGGAGACAGGCAAGGGATACTGGGTGAACACAGGCAGCAGGCGCATGAGGGAAGCCTATTCCAAGTGGTCGGCCGAGCTTGACGAGAAGACGGTGACCCTGCTCAACAGGCACAGGATAGACAACATCAAGGTGCAGACCTGCGACGATTACGTAAAAAGTCTGATAGGATTGTTCAGGGGAAGATGAAAAGTTTGATGCTCATAATCGCTCTGCTGCAGGGAATCATCCCCATGGAGGGGTCTTTCCTGCGCCAGATGCAAAAACGCGACAGCGTCCTCATAGGAGACCAACTTCAGTACGGAGTGCTGCTGGAGGATGTGACGGAAGGCACCTCCTTCATGCTGCCGGACCTCTCCAAGGGCCTCAGGGACAGCGTGGAAGTGCTCGGAGGATGGCAGATTGACACGGTCAAGACCCGCCGCTACGGCAAGGGCCACAAAGTCCATGACATAGAGGTCCGCACCCTGATCAGCAGTTTCGACGAGGGGCTTTACGACCTCCCCCCAATCAGCGTCGTGAGGAAACTCTCGGACGGGCAGGTTGACACCCTGGTATTCAAGGGACTCAGCCTGGACGTGAGGACCATGCCCGTGGACACGGCTACATTCACCCCTCACGACATAAAGCCCCAGATGAAATATCCCGTCACTCCCGACGAGGTGCTCCCCTGGGTAGGAGGACTCTGGGTCATTACGGCCATAGCCGTTCTCATCTGGGCCCTTCTGACCATGCGCCGCCGCAGGGAAGAGGTCCGTCAGGAAATGCTGGAGCCCGCCCACATAGTGGCCCTTCGCAAGCTGGACAAATACCGCAGCAGCAAGTTCTGGGCTCCGGAAAAGCAGAAGGCTTTCTATTCCGGAATCACCGACGCGCTGCGTGAGTATATGGCAAGAAGATACGAAATCGGAGCCATGGAAATGACTACGGCCGAGATTTTCGAGGCCCTCAGGGACACGGACGTTCCGAAGTATCTTTATACGGACATGAAGGGACTCTTCGAGCGCTCCGACTTTGTCAAGTTCGCAAAGATGACGGTTCCCGAGGAGGATAATGCCAAGGTGCTGCCTTCGGCAGTAAGGTTCGTCACGGAGACCTACCGAAGCGAAGTGGAGGCAGAGTCAGAAGCGGCCGAGGGCACTCCCGCCCAGGAGACCACCCCGATGAACGAGGCCGCCCCCGAGGAGGACAACAGCAGGTTTATGCCAAAGTAGAGTATGTTTTTCGAATATCCAAATTTGCTATGGCTGGAAGTGGTGCCGGTGCTGCTGGTACTGCACTACATCTATATGGAAGTCAATGGCAGGGACCCTCATCTGAGGGTGTCTTCATCCGCTCCGTGGCTGGCCTCGGGGACATCCGTCCTTAGCTGGCTGCGCCACCTGCCTTTCATTCTGAGAATTGCAGCCATAAGCCTGATTATCATAGCGATAGCCCGCCCGCGCTCATCCAGCGAGATGCAGAAGGTGGACACTGAGGGAATAGACATAGTGCTGGCAATGGATGTCTCCGGCAGTATGCTCGCGAGGGATTTCACCCCCGACCGAATCAGCGCTGCCAAGGACATAGCCATAGAATTCATCGCCCAGAGGCCTTCCGACCGCATAGGCATAGTGGTGTTCGCCGGCGAGAGCTATACCCAGTGCCCGCTTACCACCGACAGGGCCACCCTCATCAACCTCATGAAGGACATACAGACGGGCCTTATCGACGACGGCACTGCAATCGGCAACGGACTTGCGACGGCCGTGGCGAGGATGAAGGATTCAGATGCCAAGAGCCGGGTGGTGATACTGCTGACGGACGGCGTGAACAACAGCGGAGAAATCACCCCGCAGACCGCAGCCGAGATTGCAAAAACCTATGGCATAAGGGTTTACACCATAGGAGTAGGACGCGAGGGCACTGCCCCCTACCCTGTCATGACCCCCTTCGGAATCAAGTATCAGGATGTCAAGGTGGAAATCGACGAGGACCTGCTGAGGGAAATCGCCTCGTCAACAGGAGGAAGGTATTTCAGGGCCAAGGACAACACCAAGCTCTCGGAAATATACTCCGAAATCAACAAGATGGAAAAGACCCGCACCACCATAGACAGCTTCCCCATCTACAAGGAGCTGTACACGGGATACGGCCTGGCGGCGCTTGTGTGCCTGCTGATAGAGTTGTTGCTTAAACTGCTGATGAGGAGGTTCGTATGAGTTATTATTTCGCACAAACGCAGTTTTTCTGGCTGTTGCTGCTGATTCCCATCCTGCTCATAGGCTACGGCCTGATTCAAGCGGCCAGGCGCAGGAAGGTGCGCTCGTTGGGTGACGAGGCCCTTGTAGAGCAGCTCATGCCCTCCCGTTCCCGCAGCAAGGGCTGGGTCAGGATGGTGCTGTTCTGCCTCGCGTGGCTGTTCTTCGTGACAGGGCTGGCAAGGCCTCTGATCGGGGCGAAGCTCTCCGAGCGCAAGACAAAGGGCGCGGAAGTGATGATAGTGCTGGACGTATCCAACTCCATGCTGGCCCAGGACTATTCCCCCAACCGCCTGGAGAGGGCAAAGCTCTCGATTTCCCGCCTTGTTGACAAGCTCAAGGACGACAGGATAGGCCTGGTGGTGTTTGCCGGAAGGGCCTTCGTGCAGCTGCCCATCACCACGGACTACGTGTCCGCAAAGATGTTCCTCGGGAACATCTCGACGGGCTCCGTACCGGTGCAGGGCACGGCCATCGGAGACGCAATCAACACAGCCATAAGGAGTTTCAGCGCCCAGAGCGAAAAGAGCCGGGCCATAATAGTGATTACCGACGGAGAGAACCACGAGGACGACCCGGTGGCTGCCGCCAAGGATGCTGCCGACATGGGAATAGTGGTATATACCATAGGAGTAGGCTCTGCTCAAGGCCAGCCAATTCCCATGAACGGAGACCTGCTCAAGGACAGGGACGGCAACATAGTCGTAACCAAACTGGACGAAAAGACCCTCAAGGACATAGCCTCCGCCGGCGGTGGAGCGTACGTGCATGCCGGCAATGACGAATTCGGCCTCAACCCCATCATCAACGACATACGCAAGATGGAGGACGAGGAGTTCACCTCGCAGGTGTTCGAGGAGTTCGACGAGCAGTTCATGTACTTCTTCGCCGTGGCGCTCGCGCTGCTGGTAATAGAAATGCTGATAGGGCGCAGACGTTCACGCAAACATTTGTTTGACAGCAAGATATGAAAAGATATATAATCATGGCGCTTCTGTTTCTCGTCAGCCTTCAGGCATTCGCCCAGGCGGACAAGAAGGAGGTGCGCAGCGGCAACAGGCAGTTCCGCAAGGGAGAGTACAGGCAGTCGGACGTGAGTTACCGCAAGGCCCTGCTGAAGGACTCGACTTCCGTCGTGGCCAACTATGACCTCGCTTCCAACCTCTACCGCCAGCAGAATTACGACGAGGCGGCCAAGTATATTGCCAAGACAGAGAACGTGGCTCCCGGAATGAAGGACGGGGAGAAGATATTTTTCAACCAGGGAGACATAGCCATAGCCCGGCAGGACTGGAAAGGAGCAGTGGATGCATTCAAGAAGGCCATGCTGATGGACCCTGAGGACATACAGGCGAAGGAAAACTACATCTACGCAAAGAAGAAGCTGGAAGAGCAGCAGAACCAGGACCAGGACCAGAATCAGGATCAGCAGGATCAGAACCAGCAGAATCAGGACCAGAACCAGGACCCTTCGAACGAGCCGTCCGGGGACCCCTCGCAAGACCCTTCGCAAGACCAGCAGAACCAGGACAATCAGGACCAGCCTCAGGACCGGCAGAAGCAGCCCCGGCCTCAGGATGCCAAGATATCGCCCCAGCAGGCCCAGCAAATGCTGAAAGCCATTCAGGACAAGGAAAAGGAAACCCAGGATAAAGTGAACAAGGAGAAAGCGGAAGCGGCCAAGGCTGCACGCAAGGACAAGAACTGGTGATATGAATATGAAAAGATTTATGCTTTCGCTGCTGTTTGCAGCATGCACCATAGCCGCCATGGCCCAGGGTGAAATCCGCGTGGAAGCCCCCAACATGGTCGGAGTAGATGAGCAGTTCAACCTCACCTTCATAATCGAAGGCGAGGACAAGCCCGGCTCTTTCAGCTGGACCATATCATCCGATTTCCAGCTGGTCTGGGGGCCGCAGAAGGGCTCTTCAACCAGCATAAACATAGTGAACGGCAAAAGGACCAAGTCGGTGCAATACACTTATACTTACGTACTTATGCCGACCAAGACCGGCAAGTTCACCCTTCCTGCCGCATCCGCCACCATTAAAGGCAAGCAGATTTCTTCGAAAAGGGCCGAGATAGAGGTGCTGAGCAGCGGTTCCGCCGCAAAGAGCCAGTCCTCCTCATCCTCGGGCCGATCTTCGGGAGCCACCCGCAGCGGCACAGCCGACATAGCCCAGGACGAACTCTTCCTTCGTTTCAACCTCAGCAAGACCTCCGCCGTTATAGGCGAACCCATATACGCCACCCTCAAGATTTACAGCGCAGTGAACATCTCCGGCTTCGAGGATGCCAAACTGCCTTCTTTCAACGGTTTCTGGAGCCAGGAGACAGCCCCCTCGCAGATACAGTTCGCCCGCGAATCGGTAGGTGGACGGATTTATGACGCGGCACTTATCAGAAGCTACGTAATCATTCCCCAGCAGGCAGGAGACCTCAGGATAGACCCTGCCGAACTGGTGACCCTCGTCAGCGTACGCACTTCGCGCCACACCGGCAGCATATTCGACGATTTCTTCGACAACGGCTATACGACTGTGAGAAAGAGGATTACGACCCCTGCCGTTACTGTGCATGTGGGAAGGCTCCCCGACGGCGCTCCGGCATCTTTCGGCGGCGGTGTAGGCTCATACAGCATTTCCGCCCACCTCACCCGCGACAGCCTCAAGACCCACGATGCCGCCTCTCTGCTGGTGACGGTATCAGGAAAGGGCAACGTATCCCTTCTGGAGGCTCCCAAGGTCAAGTTCCCGCCGGACATGGACGTATATGACACCAAGGTCACGGTGAACTCCGAGAAGGGCAGCACTTCAGGCAGCAAGACCTTCGAATACCCCTTCATCCCCCGCAGCCACGGCGACTTTACCATAGAGCCCGTCGAGTATTCCTACTATGACGTGGGAAGCTCCGGATATGTGACTCTTAGGACCGGCCCCATTGAGCTCCACGTAGCCAAGGGAGCAGTCAGCGAGTCCTCGGGCAGCGTTTCCACCCTGCCTACGGTAGAGCGCAAGGGTGTCCGCAACCTTGGCGAGGACATACGCTACATTTCCATAAAGAAGCCTTCCATGGCCTCGGAAAGGACGGCTTTCGTGCGCAGTGCCCTGTACCGGGTGATTGCAGCCCTGATGGTGCTCGCCGCACTCGTCGTATGGCTTGTCCGCCGCAAGGCCGAGCGCAACCGCGCCGACGTGGCCATGACAAGGAACAAGAGGGCCGGAAAAATGGCCATGGGCCGTCTGCGCCAGGCACGGGAATTCATGCAGAAGGGCTTGCAGACGGCATTCTACGAGGAGCTGCACAAGGCCCTGCTGGGATTCGCTTCCGACAAGCTTTCAATCGGGGCGGAGGATCTCGGCAAGGACAGCATAGCCTCCCTGATGGAGAAGGCCGGCATATCCGGGGAACTCTCCGGCAGGTTCACCGCCCTGCTTGACAAATGCGAGCAGGCAAGATATTCCCCCGAGGGCGTTGAAGGCGGAATGGAGGGTCTGTACGAAGAGGCCCTGAACGTGATTTCATCCATAGATTCGAATATGAAAGGACATAAGAAGGGCTTCGGAGCCGCGCTCATCGCGCTGGCAGTCATGACATTGACTTCCCTTCCTTCGCAGGCGCAGGACTACCCCGATTCCCTTTGGAATGCAGGTGTGGCGGCTTACGAAAACGGCCTGTGGGACAGCGCCGCTTCGGCGTGGGAGTCCCTCAAGGGCGCAGGCATCAGGGATGCCCGAATAGAGTACAACCTCGGCAATGCATATTTCAAGGCCGGAGAGTATCCAAAGGCTATCCTCGCATACGAGAGGGCTCTCAAGGAAGACCCTTCCATGGCTGACGCAAGGTACAATCTGGATTTTGCCAACTCCTTGATACAGGACAGGATAGACCAGGTGCCGGAGTTTATTTTCAAGGCTTGGATGCGCAAGGTGAGCTACCTGCTGTCTTCCAATGCATGGGCCGCAGTTTCGCTGGTGATGCTGGCCCTGACGCTCGGCATGCTGCTGCTTTTCCTGCTGTCTTCAAGCACGGGGCTGCGCAAGACAGGCTTTTTCTCGGCCATTGTCGCCCTGCTGCTTTGTGCCGGTTCACTGGGCTTTGCGCTCTGGCAGGAGGATGAGGCTACACGTGCGGACAGCGCCATAGTGATGAAGCCGGTTTCCGCCGTAAAGAGTTCACCTGCAGGCGATACGGACCTTTTCGTGATTCATGAAGGCACGAAGGTGCGTATCCTTGACGATGTCGGTCAGTGGAAGAACATATCCCTCGCCGACGGCCGTCAAGGCTGGATCCGCTCCACTGATATCGAGGTCATCTGATAAAGGAAATCGCTCCGAAGACGCCGAAGGAGGCGAGCAGCATGATGACTCCGGCAAGGATAACGCCGGCCATCACATAGAGAACGCTTTTTTTGAAATCCATGTTGAGCATGCTGGCGGCCAGAGTGCCCGTCCATGCTCCTGTGCCGGGAAGCGGAATGCCCACGAAGAGCAGCAGAGCCCAGTAGAGGCCCCTTCCGGCCTTGGATTCGAGTTTGCGCCCGCCTTTTTCGCCCTTCTCAAGACACCATGTGAAAAAGCCGCCTATGAACTTCTTGTCCTTGCCCCACTCCAGTATGCGGCGGGCAAAAAGGAAAATGAAAGGCACAGGCAGCATGTTGCCTATGACGGCGATAATATAGGAAGGCACCAGGGGCAGCTCGAAGCCTACGGCATAAGGTATGGCGCCGCGAAGCTCAATCAGGGGCACCATGGATATCAGGAATACTATCAGATACTTCTTGAACATCAGCCTATTTTTGAAAGATAAGTCTTTACACCTGAGAATATTTCATCCTCGGACAATATATTGTCTGAAGAATCTGAAATAACCATGTCGAAGGTGTCGCCGGGCAGCTGGACCCGCCCTATCTTGAACTTCGCGCCGGAGAATTTGGCCATGCACTCAAGGGGGAAACCGGTGCTGCGTATAAGCGAAATAAAAAGGTCGGGAGAGTATGATTTCAGCAGTTCGAGCTTCTCCTCGGAAGGCTTGCCGAACCAGTTGAGGTCGCGCCTCAGCACGGTATTGGTAATGCTCGTAATGAGCCTTTCCTCCGAATCCAGCTTGCGGAAATCGAAGAAGAACACCTCTCCCTTTATTCCGTTCTCGCGATAGAAGGCCTGTATGCTCATCTTGCACTTGTCGAAGGACGTGTCCTCAACGTCAATGAAAGTCACGGCGGTACGGATATCCCTAAGGGGCATAATGCCCGTCGGCACATCGCTCGACAGCTTGGCAAGGCAACGCTTCCTGAAAAAATCTTTGACCGCTTCCAGCATCCTAACCCTCTATGTTTCCGCCGTTTGCAGCAATGAGTTCACGGATTTCCTGCTTGGCAGCCTTCCATCTGGGAACGTCTATCTTGGTACCGATTACTTCCACCACCTTGGCGGCGATTATGGAACCTATTTCTCCGCAGACGCGAAGCGGCATTCCGAGCGAATGGGCATACAGGAATCCTGCGGCGTAGGTGTCGCCCGCACCGGTAGCGTCTATGGTAGCGGCGGGCCAGGCCTCGATATAGTGGTACTCATCGCCCTGCCGGACCATGGAACCGTCCTTTCCTATCTTGACGACGGCGATGTCGCAGTGTGTGGCAAGTTCCGCAAGAGCCTCGCGAGGCTCTTTCTTGGTGAAAGCGCGTGCCTCTGACTCGTTGGCGAAGACTATGTCCACGTAGCGGTCCACCAGATTGTGGAAGAAAGCGTCGTTGGACTCCACCACGTTATAGGATGCCATGTCTATGCTTATGGTGCAGCCGGCCGCCTTGGCCATCTGGGCCGCCTTGGCTATAAGTTCCTGATTCTGCACGAGATAGCCCTCGATATGGAAATAGTCATAGCCTTCGAAATACTCGGGCCTCAGGTCGTCCGGACCCATTTCCAGGGCAGAGCCCATATAGTCGGCAAAGGTCCTTTCGGCATTGGCTCCGGTGATGAAAACCATGCAGCGGCCGGAAGACTTGGTGCCATAGAGCATGGTGGTCTTCACTCCGTACTGCTCCAGGGCGCTCTTGAACAGGCTGCCGAGCTGGTCGTTGCCTATCTTGCCTATGAAGCCCGAGGGCATGCCGAAAATGGAGGTGCAGGTAATGGTATTGGCTCCGGAGCCTCCGGGGACATATTTCACTCCTATCTGCTCCAGGGCGGACCAGATACGGTCTCCGGTTTCCATGTCCACATGCTGCATGCTTCCCTTGGGAAGATGATATTCAGCCAGAAGGCTGTCGTCCGGCAGCACTGCCAGTATGTCCGTAAGGGCATTTCCGATTGCAAGTACAGATTTCATCGCGCTTGATTGTTACAAAATGCAAATATAGCGGTTTTTGGGGGATTGTACAACCCTATTGCTCGTCGGGAGCGTCATCCATGGGTGCGGAATCGCGCATGATACGAGCCCGCAGGTCCTCGTCCGTGGAGGCAAGGCGAATTCTCTCCCTGCTGGCCTTGAACAGCCTGTAGCAGAAATATATCAGCACCAGGGTGAGGATTCCGGACCAGCCTGCGCCAAGGTTGCTGACGAAGACTATGGAGTCATATACGCCGTGAAGGAGTATGGGATAGAGTATAATCTTGGCTTTGGTGCCCTTGGGAGCAGATTCTCCGTAGAAATGATAGAGGGAATAGTAGTAGCCCATTACGACTGCGAAGGCGAAGTGCCCGGGTACGGCGAAAAGGGCGCGGCTCACGCTGACGCTGAACCAGTCCGCTCCTGCCGCCAGGACATATTCTATGTTCTCCAGTGTGGCGAATCCAAGGCCCACGGCTACGGCATATACTATGCCGTCATAGCGCTCGTCGAACTCGGCGCAGTTCCGCAGCAACAACCACAGCATCAGCAACTTGGCACATTCCTCGGGAATGGCCGCGCCGAAGAAGGACACCCTTATGCAGTCCCAGAAGCCTTCGGGTTCGAGGGTGAAATAGCCCATGGCCATGAGCGGGCCGGAGATAAGGGAGGATACCATGGTGGCAAGGGCGCCGAAGCCGAAGCCCTTGACGACCAGCCGCACAGGTTCGGGATTGAAGTCCCTGTGATAGACATAGAACATCAGAACAAGAGCCGGAAGCACGGCGGCCAGAATCGGTATAAGCATATACAGTAAATTTGAAGTCCAGACTTCAAATTTACATCTTTTCTTCCTATTATGCAAAGAACAATGCTATCAGGCGTAGGAATGCATGCCGCCGAGAATCAGGTTCACTCCGAAATAGGTAATCAGCACCGACAGGAAGGCGAATATGGTGTACCAGTGGAAGAAACGCGCGGAAGCAAAGCCCCTCGCTTTCCGGCCCGACAGGGACCGGGAATGGAGGGTGGCGGCATAGACAAGTATGGTCACCAGCGCCCAGGTCTCTTTGGGGTCCCAGGCCCAGTAGTTGCCCCAGGAAACATTGGCCCAGACGGCACCGAGGAAGGTGCCGAAGGTCAGAATGAAAACCGCCGGGGTCAGCAGCACAAGGCTCACGTCACGCAGCATTTCCCTTGCCTCGGCCCTGCGCACGCAAACGCCCATGACACCGTTGAGCGCAACCATCCCGAAAAGGGTGTAGGACAGTATCATCGACAGCACATGCACGGAAAGCAGAGGACTCTGCAGCACGGGCATAAGGTGGGTAATCCGGGGGTTGGCAGAGGCCATTGAAGCCATCAGCATGGTAAAGCCGGCGAGCAGGAAGCCAAGGGGCAGGGCCAGAGGGAACTTCCTGTATATCAGCATCATGAAAAGGCTGGAAAGCCATGCCATAAGCATCATCACGCTGTAACTGCCGGCAAAAGGGGCGTGGCCGGAGACATACCAGCGAAGAGATAGCACGACGGACAGATACACAAACAGCAGGGCGGCCAGGACGGCCAGCCCATGGCCAAGTCCGGCAGGCATCACCCTGCGCCCCCTTGAAATGCGAATGCCGCAGAAGACAAAGAGCAGAAGGCCGAGCGTAATGGAAGCCATGAATGGCACCATGGGACGGGAAATGCGGTTATAGAGACGCTCCGCCCTCACATGCGACGCGGAAGGCAGCACACCGAGGGCAGTCTTCTCCTGATAGGTTTTCAGCTTGGTCAATATGGCCGAAAGCCCTTCCATGTCCCCTCGGGCTACCTTCTCGCCCATAAGATTCATGGACTTGCGTATGAAAAGCATCTGGTCCACAGGCATTTGCGAAGGCAGATGGCTCGCCGGAGAATACCACATCACCTCGCGAAGCGACGGGTCCTCCCGGCGGACGCTGTCGGAAGGGGCGTAAGGATATATGGTGAGCACGGCGGCTCCTGCCATCTGGCGCAGCATCCAGCGTTTTTCCTCCTCGACAGGACCGCCTTTATCCTTGGCTTTCAGCTTTATAGGCACATCGGCCCATGTAGAGGGATAGAACAGCATTCCGGAGAGCACCTGATTGGCGCTGAAGCCCTGCACCCCGGCCTTGCCGTAAATCTTGAGGCAATACTCGCGGGCCATGGTCTCCACCGTGGTAATCCTGTCGTTGTAGTAGATATAGAGGCCTCCCAGCTGGTCCGCCACATCCTCAGGAAGGACCCTGGGGGCCGCGGAGGCGCTCAGAGCAAAGGCCAGCAGGCACAGGGAGGAAGCGGACAAGCGACGCAGGGCAGCCCTGAAGCCTGTATTTCGCTGGAAGAAAAAGCCTATGAAAGACAAGAGCAGCAGCAAATATCCGGCATAGGTGATGCCTGTCCCACAGGGGTCATGGCTGACGGCCAGGGAGGACCCTTTCAAGTCCTCGTCATAATCCTGCTGATAGAAACGGAAACCCTTGTATTTCAGTATATGGTTCATTGATATTACGGCCAAGCCGCCGCCGGGTAGCCCCACCGTCGAACTGTAGTCCATGGGCGAGAGGGAACCCCTGTAATAGTCTATGTCGAAACTCTCAAGGCGGAGCGAAAAGGGCAGCATCCTCACTCCTCCGTCCACATCCGTGTACTCCGACACGCTCTCCCCCACCCGCAGGTGCATGGTGCCGTTATGTCCGAAAAGATGGGAGACAAGGGCCCCGACGAGTACAACGACGAAGGAAAGGTGTATCATGAGGGTGGCGACGGCCCTGTAAGTACCTGACCTGAAGAGCCATATAACGCCGGCAACAGCCGCGACGGCCCACAGGGCTATGAACCACCACGAATGATAGACAGAGGAAAAGGCGGCGTCCGTGCCATGCACCTTTTCGACAATGGTGGCAGCCATCATCGCCAGGATGAGGACCGCCACCGCCGTGAATGAAAATTTCTTAGATAGCATCTATGAATTTGATAACCGCATCGCGGTCCTCCTTGGACAGCGCACGGAATTTCTCGACCGAGGCGCGGGCATCGCTCTCGGCGGCACCGTGCCACATTATAGCCTCCATGGTGTTGCGGGCACGGGCATCGTGCAGACGGTCGGCGTGACCGGAGCATATCATGGACAGTCCGCGTCCCCAAAGAGGAGTCGTACGGCACCAGCCGGTACGGATGTCATTGACCATGTGAAGCCTGTGCTGGACCATGTCGGTGTAAGGCCAGATTGTCTGGTAAGGATATTTGGGCAGACGCTTGTCGCCTTTCTCGAAGAATCCGGCCGTGTCGTGGAACTCGTCG
The DNA here is from genome assembly GCA_017479265.1 of Bacteroidales bacterium. Classification (GTDB taxonomy): domain Bacteria; phylum Bacteroidota; class Bacteroidia; order Bacteroidales; family UBA932; genus Cryptobacteroides. The sequence continues at coordinate 14,521 of JAFVCK010000069.1, forward strand.
TCTCCGGTCTTCCAGGAAGGACGGTGGCAGGAGGCGCATCCCATTTCGCGGAACAGGCTGCGGCCCTTCTGCACCCGGGCATCGGCGAGGTTTCGCGCCGCAGGAACGGCAAGGCCCCTGTGCCATACCATGAGGTCCACATAGTCCTCGTCGCTCATTTCGGCGGGCAATTCCTTGCTGGTCAGATAGTTGTATATATCCTGTTCAACATTTCCGGTCTTGTTCCACTCGGGGAATTTCTCGTAGAATTTCGCCTGCACGTCCTCGTCCTTGGACGCTACCTGGGCATAATACACGCCAGCCAGGTCAAGGTAATGGTAGCGGCGGTCGCTCCTGGTGACATTGGTAATGTTCCAGATGGCGTTGGCTCCGGGACCGTCCTGGATGGTGGCGCGGGTCATGGCGTAGGTGAATTTCTTGGGAAGAGGGTGGGAAGGGTCCTGCTTGTTGGCGTACAGATAGGCCTCTACCCACTCGCCGTCCTTGAACATGCCGGGATTAATCTTGACCTCTCCGGGGAAATTCTCCTTGAAATATGCCTCCTGACGGGCGAATTCAGCCTTCAGGTCCTCCTCGTCTATGGCATCCAGAAGGCCTGAACCATATATGCCTATGGTATTCTCCAGACGCACCTCCACGTCCTCGTAGGGAATCTCCACATTCTCCCCGCCGCGCTTTGCAATAAGGGGCACATAGTAGGCATCCTCGGCTATGGTGACTTCAGGATAAATGAGGCTGTAGGTCTCTCCGTCGGCGAATTTGTTGCCCCACTCGTCCGTGTATTCCTTCCAGGCTATGGATATTCCGTCCTCGTCTATGGGAGCCTTGAAAGGAGCCACGGCCTTGGTCTGGGGCATGCCTGCCAGGGACATCAGGTAGGCACTCGTGGTCTTGTCATAGACGACCAGCAGATAGCCGTTGCCCTTCTCTCCGGCACGGTACTGCTCCATTCTGGCACCGTGTCCGTAACCGGGATGGCAGTCCTTGCAGGAACTCCTTATGTAGAGGGGTCCCAGGCCGTTGAAAGGTTTGGACTCCTGCTTGAAGGCGTTGTCGAAGAAATATTCGCCATGTATGAAGGCCTCGCTCATGCCGGAATTGGTGACTGCCGGAGTCTCCTGCTCGTAGGCAAGGTAAGTCGAATTGAAAACAGTACCCAGTTCACCTCCCGAGAGGGTCTCTATCTCCACCTGCGTCATTTCGCGGGAAGGGTCGAGGGAAGGGTTGTCAACACCGCTGCCGCTGCTGCAGGACATTGCAGCGGCGGCCAAGGCAAAAATTGCCACATACTTTCTCATATGCTCAACAAATCTATCAGTCAAACAGTGCGGAAGCGGCCTCGAGGGCATTCTGCAATCCGGTAACAGCATCTATGGCCTCCTTGACGGAAGCATCCTGGGAATTCTTGGCGAAAGGATACTTCATGCCGCCCTTGGAGAGGTTGTCTTCGCCTCCCTCGCCTATCTCGGAAAGGGCCTTTTCAATGCCGGAGACTATGGCCTCGTCCACCTTGGGGGCATTGGCCGAAAGGAAGCTGTGAAGGGAAACAGCGCTCTTTTCTCCTCCATAATATACATTCTTGATAGACAGGATGTTATTGTAGAAATCGGAGATGGAATTCCAGCTGTAGGGAGACTCGATATAGTCAATTCTCTTCTCTATGAGGCTCTCCACGTCCTCGTCGCTTGCGGGATAGCCGAAGTAGGGATATCCTATCTTTTCGGTGCCGACCTCGGTGCAGATGTCGATAGCGCCCTCGATGATGTCCTTCAGGACGGAGCCCCAGTTGTCATAGACGGACTTGAGCTTGTCGCCGGGATTCTTGAAAATGGTGCCGTAGTCGACGCCGAGGGAAGGATGCCTGTAGGAAAGGCCGGCTTTCTCGACGGCAGCCTTGCGGGCGGCATCGGGGTTGGCTGTCCAGGACACCTCCAGTTCGTAGCAGTAGTTGCGAAGGTCGGCGGCTATGGCTACCAGATAGTTGCCTATGGTAGCAAGGTCAACGGTGGTCTCCATCGTGCGGCCTTCCTTGGTGTAGGAAACGGTGAAAGGGTCCAGCGTGGAGAGTTCGCGAGCCTTGCCGTCAGCGAAGCAAACGAATTCAATGGCGTGGAAACCTACTATGGAAGCGAAGTCGTCCACCACGAACACGTCGTCCAGGTCATTGGCTGCAAGGGCGGCCTGCACGGTCGGGTCGGCCATGGTCTCGGGCCAGTCCACGAAGTCGAAAGGCCAGTCGTCGATATGGCCGTCAATTCCGAAACCGGAGTCGCCGGCTGCACCGTAAAGGAAGGCTTCGCTGCGCTCCCAAAGGGCCCTGGTGGCCTTGTAGGCAGGAAGTATCGCATCCAGGTTGGCCTGGGTCTTGGCGCTGTTGAAGGCCACTATTTTCGCGTAGAGATTCTCGGCTTCATCGGAAAGTCCCTGATATGTAGGGAGTATGACATTGTCAACCACTCCGCCTACAAGTTTCTCTACATCAGCGCACTTGTCGGAGATGTCCACCGTGGTGACATCGGGAAGCACCCTTTTGTTGCAGGAGACCGCCAGAACGGCTCCCATGGCAATTGCCATCGTGAAAATTTTCTTCATAGTATCTTATCTTTTGAAAAATCCTGAATACGCTATCCCAATATTGAAGGACGGCTCGTTGTTGTACGGGGCCTTGTAGAACCTGTGCGAGTACTCGGCCTTGATTACGATATCCTTTATGGGATAATAGTTTATGCCGAAGGCCACGCGGTTGCGGTCAGACCAGTTGTACTTGGTGGCGGTGTCCGTCGGAGGGACATAGCAGTCATAGTATTCGTAGCGGCCGAAAAGGTAGAGTTTCATGTCGGCAGGGCGCTTGGGCAGCAGTGAAAATACATCGTAACCTGCCTCTATCCCTCCGGCAAGAGCGGCCATTCCGACGTATGTGCTGGGAAGGAACTTCCTGGAATTGGAACGGTTACGGCTGCTTATGCCGTCTGCGTTGCCAAGGTGCCCGTAGTCGAAATTGCCCCTCGCCACGACATTGTATCCCTTGTACTCGAAATCGAAGGAACCTATGCAGAGCAGTCCCTTGAGGGCCGTCCTGTTGGAGGTGGGATATGCATCGTTGTCCGTGCCGCCAAGATAGGCGCTGAGGCCCATCCTGAGGCCGGGGACGGAGTAATTGTCCACCCTCAGCACGCCGGCGAATTCATTGCCGACCGTATATTCGTAGGCCGAAGCCGCGCCCGTCTTTATCCATGTGGAATTCTTGAACATGCGGTTGTTGAGTCCGGGGAGCAGCATGGCTTCATAGCGCCAGTGCGCCGTCCGGCCCCAGAAACTCACGCCTATCTGATGCCAAGTGCAGGGCATTATGGTATTCTCCCCTTCGGCGCGATAGACGGTAAAGAACTCCGTGGGCAGATGATGGCCGTTGGTGAGTCCCATTGGGACTATCAGCATGCCTGCCATTATGTTGGCCTCGGGACAGAAAGATTTTTGCAGCCAGAACTGCTCCAGGGCCACTTCTCCGCCCCTTTCTATCTCCTGCTCTATCTCTATGGCCTCGTCGTCTTCAAGTTCTATAGCGGCCTCCACGCCGCCGTGCTCGAATTCTATCTCCGTGCCCATGGACCAGCCCCGGCCGAAATCATAGCCCATCATTATGACCACATGGGGAAGATCGAAACGACCGTATCCTCCCACCTTGTCGTAGCTATAGGTCGCCGGGTCGAGGAAGCGCCGGGGGCTGTCGCTGTAGAAATTATACGAATAAACCGCCTCTCCGTAGCCTCCTATGGTGAACTTGTGCTGGGCTCCGCAATGGATGGCCGCACAAAGCAAAACGCTCAAAACAATAATCCTGTTCTTCATGGCTGTCGCATTTTTCGGCTGCAAAATTATTCCAAATCCAAGGAAAGGACAATCGCAATAAATGGCTATTGTAGCGCACTGGGATAGCCACTCGGTGGGGGTTTACGCAATTACTTGGTATTGCCCTGCGGCATAAATCCCTATTTGTCGGTATTGGCGGATGACGCATTTGCCTATATCTTTGCAATCGAAACCAAAACCGGGGTGCCATCCCATTCCCCGGGCCATATTAGATAATAGTTTTAGATCCTTTTAATTGTTGTAATGAAAGTTCCCTCCTTGTGAAAGGAGGGGCTTTCGCCATATCCCCATAAATTGGGATTTTCCATTTGCCGCATAATCAGTATATTTGCAGACTGAAATACCATGGCATGACAAAAAAGGACAATACCATATTTTCCGCCGGAATGAAACTCGCGGATATGCTGGACATCAATCCCGGACTGCTGTCCCTCCTTCTGAGGGTCGGAATAAGTTTCGGCTTCGGAGACGAGACAGTGGAGGAAGTATGCCTTCGCAGCGGGCTGAATGTCAATACCTTCCTGCTGATATGCAATGTATATACCTTCGACGGATACCGCCCCGGCGCGGCTCTCATGCACAAGGCCGAGCCGGGAGACATCGTGAAGTACCTGCACAAGTCGCACGACTACTATCTGCACATGGCCGACGAGTCCCTGCTTACGGCTCTTGAAAAAGCAGTCGAGCCTTGTGACGAGAAGCGCAAGTGGATGATACGCAAGTTCTTCAAGGACTATCGCGAGGAGCTCGCCAAGCATTTCGAATACGAGGAGAAGGTGGTGTTCCCCTATGTGGAATCCGTGCTCGGGCACAAGGCCAGCCCCGACTACAACATACTCCAGTACGAGGAGAACCATTCCAATGTCGAGGAGAAGCTCAGCGACCTCAAGAGCATAGTCATGAAATACCTGCCGAGGGAGTGCTCGGACCATGACATATTCCAGGTGCTGTTCATGATATACGCCCTTGAAGACGACCTGCGCAAGCACACATTCATAGAGGACGACATACTGGTGCCGATAGTGAACAGATTGGAGGAAAATGAAAAGGAATAGCAGGAAAGTGTTGCTCATTGAGCCCTCGGCGGTGATTGCCCGGGGGCTTGAGAGCGTGTTCGCAGGCCAGGGAGAGTTCGAGGTGTGCGGCATCCTGTCAGACCTCTCGCACAGCAGCGAGGCCCGCATCCGCAACATGGCTCCCGATGTCATGATAGTGGACCCGGTGGTGTTCGACTACAGCACCAGGGCAGCCGCAAAGAGTTATCTGTCAGAGCTTTCCTCCGCCATGACCGTTGGTCTTCGCACCACTCTTCTGGATGACGGTTCCTTCAAGCAGTACGACGAGGTGATAGGTCTTTACGAAGAGCCTGCCGCCATAGTGCGCAAGCTGCGCGGTGCGGTGGAGTCCCGTCAGGATGCTCCCAGGAGCGAAGGCGAGGAACTGTCTTCAAGGGAGAAGGAAATCCTTGTCTGCGTGGCCAAGGGCATGCTCAACAAGGAGATAGCGGATGCATACAACATTTCCATATACACCGTAATCACCCACAGGAAGAACATCACCAGGAAAACAGGCATAAAGACGGTGGCCGGACTTACGGTATATGCCTTGCTGAACAACCTTATAGACATCAATTCTTTCGAATAAACCGCTATGAAACTTTCGGATTTGAAAACAGGAGAGCAGGCCGTGATTGCCAAGGTCGGAGGACATGGCAGTTTCCGCAAGAGGCTGATAGAGATGGGTTTCATCTCCGGAAAGAAGGTCACGGTGGTGCTGAACGCCCCGCTGCGCGACCCCATTGAGTACCAGATTCTCGGATACAAGATTTCCCTTCGCCGCGAAGAGGCGAAATGATAGAGGTAGTGAGCGAGAGCGAGGCCCGCGAGCATATAGCCGTGGAGCATGCCATGGAGACCCTGGAGGCCACTTCGAACGAGAAGGAGGCCATACTGAGGCGGGAAATGTCGGAACTGGCGGCCGAGCGCGAGCATGAGATACGGGTAGCCCTGGTGGGCAATCCCAACTGCGGCAAGACCTCCCTTTTCAACATAGCCTCGGGCAGCCACGAGCATGTGGGCAACTACAGCGGCGTGACCGTGGATGCCAAGGAGGGACGGTTCCAGTTCAAGGGATACAAGATAGTGCTGGTGGACCTGCCCGGCACATATTCCCTTTCCGCATACAGCCCCGAGGAACTGTATGTCCGCAAGAACCTGATAGACAATGTTCCCGACGTGGTCATCAATGTCGTGGACGCTTCCAACATAGAGCGCAACCTCTACCTGACGACCCAGGTCATAGACATGAACCTGCGCACGGTAATCGCCCTCAACATGTACGACGAGCTGCGTGCCAAGGGCGACAGCGTGGACATGGCCCAGCTGAGCCTGCTGCTCGGCGCTCCTGTCTGTCCTACCGTCAGCCGCGACGGAGAGGGCATTCCCGAACTGTTCGACACCGTAATCAAGATTTACGAGGGCAGCGACCCCAAGCTGTCCCGCCATATCCATATCAACCACGGTCCCGAGATAGAAAAGAGCATAGACAGGATAAAACTTATGCTCCAGAGGGACCAGGACCTGCGCAGCCGCTATTCAACCCGCTACCTCGCCATAAAATACCTCGAGAACGACAAGGATATAGAGAGGGTGCTGTCGGCCCTGCCTTTCACGGAGGAACTCAAGGCGGCCCGCAGCGAGGAGGAAGAGAGGATACAGGGACTCATGCATACGGGTCTGGAGTCCGCCATTGTGGATGCCAAGTACGCATTCATACAAGGTGCTCTCGCAGAGACATATACACGTCATCTCGAGGACAAGCCCCGCCGCACGGTTACCGACAAGATAGATGCCGTAGTGACCAACAAATGGGCGGCGTTCCCCATATTCATACTGCTTCTGTATCTTATATTCCAGGCGACTTTCACCCTGGGAGACTACCCCATGCAGTGGATAGAATGGCTGGTGGGTAAATTCGGCGATTTCGTGGCCTCTTTCATGAGGGAGGGATGGCTGAAGGACCTGCTGGTGGACGGAGTCATAGGAGGAGTGGGCAGCGTGCTCGTTTTCCTTCCCAACATATTGATACTCTATTTCTTCATCTCCCTGATGGAGGATTCCGGATATATGGCCCGCGCCGCATTCATAGTGGACAAGCTGATGCACCGCATAGGCCTTCACGGCAAGAGTTTCATTCCCATGGTGATGGGCTTCGGCTGCAATGTGCCGGCCATAATGGCGACCCGCTCCATCGAGAGTCGAAAGAGCCGCCTTATCACCATAGCCATCATCCCCTTCATGTCCTGCGCCGGAAGGCTGCCCATATTCGTGCTGCTGGCCGGGGCTTTCTTCCCCCGGCATGCCGCCCTCGCCCTACTTGGCATATATGCCCTGGGTGTGCTCCTTGCCATAGTTTCAGCCTTGATAATCAAGCGTTTCGTCAAGGATGACGACCTTCCTTTCGTCATGGAGCTGCCGCCATACCGCGTGCCTACGGGCAAGGCCATCTGGAGGCATACCTGGGAGAAGGGCCGCCAGTATCTGGAGAAAATGGCTACCACGATTCTTGTGGGTTCCATCATAATCTGGACCCTCGGATATTTCCCCCGCCACGAGGGGCAGAGCACCAGGGAGCAGCAGGAGAATTCCTACATAGGGCAGATAGGAAAGGCGGTCTCCCCTGCCCTTGACCCTCTCGGATTCGACTGGAAAATGGACATAGGCCTGCTTACGGGAGTAGTGGCCAAGGAACTGGTAGTCAGCACTATGGGCGTGATGTATGCCCAGGGCGACGAGGAAGTCCCCACCGATGAAGAAACGGCCGATACCCAGCTGCAGGCCGCCCTCGTGAGTTCGGTCTCGCTTCCGGCCGCAGTAGCATTCATGATATTCGTGCTGCTGTACTTTCCTTGCATAGCCACCTTCGTGGCCATCAAGAACGAAACAGGCAAATGGCGCTGGGCCATAGCCGTCTGCGCCTACACCATGGTCGTCGCCTGGGTCATGGCCTGGATTGGCTTCCACCTCACGGCGCTGCTGATTTAAGCTGCCGGGGTTAGGGCTTTGTCCTGCCATTTTTGTTGTCTCTGCGCGTGTTGTCCCAAGTTTTTACGTTTTTGACCCTCGTCTAACGAAAAATGTTATATTATTGCAGTCCGGTTCGCCACTCGCTGGCGGGCCGGGCATTCTTCACGGTGAAGGATGCTGTTTGTTCAACCTCTAATTCTTACAGTCATGACAGATACGACAAACCTCACCGCCAAGCAGATGGACCGGTACATGGCCATCGTAAACGATGCCGAGAACCTCCGCACCCTCACCGACATGGAGAAGGAACATCTCGTCAGGAGCATCCTCAGTTCCACATTCCTCGACCTGCTGTGCGACTTCGCCTTCCACTACGTCTTCCAGAGAGACCCGGACCTGCTGCTGATGCTCCTCAACGACTTCCTCCCAGAGAAGATTGTATCCATCGACCTCGACCCCAACATGCTCGCATCCCCCGTCCCTGCCGACAAGAAGCCCGTCATGGATGTCCTCGCGCACACGGAGGACGGCCGGCAGATTATCATCGAGATGCAGCAGGAGAAGAGGAAGGCATTCTTCCCCCGGCTCTACTATTATGGCTCCAAACTCCTTTCAAGCCAGCTTGGAAGCGGGCAGGATTACGCCGGTCTCCTTCCCGTCTATGTCTTCTGCTTCACCAATTTCAAATCAGCCCATCCCGGGTGTCCCGAGGAGCAGCTGGTGTATGAATACCAGCACAGGGAGAAGGTTGGCGGCGCTCCGTTCACCAATCTCCACACGACCTACATCTGCGAGCTGCCCCGCCTGGCGGCGAAAGCACCGAAGGACATGAATCCCGTTGAGAGCTGGTTTTATATTTTGAAAAATTGTAGTACCTTTGCGGATAAACCGGAGGGGCTGGACCCGCGCTACGACAAGGTGTTCGAGGCTGCGAAGACCAACCTGGTTCCGGACAACGAAAGAATCAAATACCTTAGAGCCATGTTATCTGATTACGACAAGAGGACTATCGGCGAGGCCTACTTCGAGGAAGGGGTCAAGGAAGGGGTCAAGGTTGGCAAGGCCGAGATTGTCAAGACAATGCTGGCAAAGGGCGCGGACATAGCGCTCATCTCGGAATATACGGGACTTTCCATAGAAGAAATATCATCCCTTGTTGCACAGTAACAGCCTTGGCAGATTGCCCGCATGGAGGGTAGAGGCCGCAATCATATGTATATGAGCAGGTTCTGTTGAATCTGCTCTATATGTTCCTCCCGGACGCCCGCGTCTTTCGCAAAAGTTCTCCACTGCGCAACCGTGTCCCTTATCTCGGAAATGATTCCGTGGGCCCTTCGGATGCCCATGTGGTCTGCCACAGCGAGTAAATCCCCTGTAGTGAAATCTGTAGTTTTCCCATTCAGAGACAGTTGGTGATGACGGGTCCACTTCCCTGCGGGATTATAGGAATAGCACATATCGTACGCGGGAGCCAGTCGCCAGTGACCATCTTCATCCATCAGGAAAGAGAAGTTTTTTGTATGGTCATCATGATTACGTGCGAATACGTTGAATACCATTCTTCGGAAGAGTTGCTCAAAGGAGTCGTAATGCAGCGACAACTGACGCAAAATACCGAAAATCTCCTCATAGGAATGTCGGCTGTCTCTGTCCAGATGAGCCATCCCTGCGGCAGTGAGCATGTGTATTTTACTTCCTGAGTCCGTCCTGTCAAATCGCTTTGTCATAAAGTGATGGCAATCACCCTCCGGAAGAAGTTTGCAGGGTGTCATCTGTATCTTGCATGCATCTGCCATCCTGTAATAAGCGTACTCAATGTTGCCTATCCCTCGCGGATTGTCGGTTATCTCATTGTGCTCTTGATAGATACCGCCATCAAATTTCAATAGCCAGTAGGAGAATCCATCAGGGGCCGGCACTTGCCCTGAACGGACCTCATTAGTGTCGGGATTCCAAGCAATGATAGCCTTTGGTTTTGCCCCGCCGGCCGATGTCCCGACTCTTAATATATCCAAGATGGATTTATCTTTCCTGATTAGTTTTTCCTGAAAGACCTCACGCTCCTTCAAGATGGAATCCGAGAGCTCCATCAGTTCGCGGATATATATTTCTGTTGATTCATTTACGCCTTCAAGTTGATGAGCCGGAACAAATTCCAACGCACCCATTGCACGTTTACCTACATAACAGAGCCTGTCCAATGGGGTGATATCAGCCTCGTTCTTACCCTGTGCCGCGAACCATTCAGTCACAAGTTGATTGCCGAATCTATCAGGAAGAGCATCTGCAACCAGACCTGGGAGACCGTGAAAACAATGAGAAGATCTATGGGCGGGGAAGGAGAAAACAGAGTGGAATCTAGAGAGCGGCATTGTAAGCGGAGCAACGTCTAACCCGCTGCGACGGAAAGATTCATCAAACTCAAAATCTGCGAATCCTCTTTCACTATCCCAGCTCATTACGCCCACCCGTTTTCCCCAAAGGAAGATTTCGACTACGGAGACCTCGTTCATACTATCTCACACGTTTGGGTTTTCTGCCTTGATATTTAAGCATCTGCATCGGCGTGATGCGTTGCTCGGGTACAAGGAGTTCCAGATTATCCAAAAGGCCCAAGGACCTTAATACCGAAAGGAACAGGGCTGTAGAAACCGGTTTCCCGGATTCAATTTTTCCCAAGGTATTTAAACTTATGCCGGATTGACTCGCAAGTTCACTTTGTTTAAGTTCTTGCGAGATTCTGTATTCTCTGATTCTCTTGCCTATCTCCTTCAGGATGGCAGGATCGCTAAGTCCAGTATACATTATTAGTTCTTTTGCGCACAAAAATAAAAAATAAATCGCTTGTTTGCAAATATTAACGCATTATCTTGACGTTAAGTGTTGCATTTATGCGAATAATCTATTCAAATGGTGGTTGTTAGAAGCTGTTTTGAAATGGTTGCCGAAGTTTCAAAACAGCTTCTTAAAGGTTAACCGAAAAAAGATTTCCCGAAGGGATTGCAATGCGGGGAGATTTTAGTAATTTTGCATTCAGTAACGGGAGAATAAGTTGCATCAAATGGTGCAAGTTATTTTTGGAACATAAACACCGTCCCAATGTACGGAATAGAGACGGAATGCAGTATGAATTGAGACATTTGCATTTCCAAGTTGCAAATTTAAGCAAATCCCCTTTGTAAAGCAAAAAAATCCTGAAAAGAATTCAGGATTTTTTCAACAATCTTTTCGATACGGTCAGTCAGCCGGGAAGGTGAAGTCCACTTTCTTTACGCCGTCGCCGTAAATGGTCTTGAAGTCGTCGCGCATGGAGATTACATGGTAACCGGCCGCTCGCCACTGCCCGCCGAGAGAAAGGGCCTTGTCGCGGTTGGCGTGGTCACGGTCGGGGTCGTCCGCAATCAGCATGAAAGCGGCGCTCGGTAGCTCATTGCCGAGGCAGTAGTTGTGCATGGCGCTGTCGCCTCCGCTGTTGCCAAAGGACAGGACGGGCACCTTGCCTATTTCCTGCGAAATCTGAAGCACCTTGTTGGTCTTGAGGTTCTTGATAATCAGCTGGTCCGTACGCACCAGGTCCTCCTCCCTGCCGAAGGTGTGATTGACACCCTCCTCTTCGCCCTGGGCGGTGGACTCGAGCTTCACGTCCATTCCGATTACCCTGTTGGGAGCTATTCCTATGGACTCCACCAGGGCACGGCAGATGAAGCGGTCGGAGCCTGAGACCACATAATAGGTAAATCCGTTATCCTCCAGATAGTCAAATACTTCCAGCATGGGCTTGTAGAAGCTCCGGCCGTAGGTCATGCCCGTAAACCCGTTGGCGGGCTTGGATGCGTAGTCCTTGACGTAGGCGTCAAACTCCGCGAGGGTCATTCCGGCATAGGCCGTAGCGGCAGCCTGGGCGTGCTTCATGTCGAAATGGTCGGGCAGGGCGGTTCCGTTACGCACGAAATCCCTGATTTCCTGAGCGGTCTCCCTGACATCCGAAGGAGCCTTGTCCTTGTAGGAAGGGTCATCCAGCACCCTGTATTCCAACAGGTTGTATTCAAAATAGGTAGGATACAACTCGCCTACGAAAGTGCCGTCCATGTCAAAGGTGGCGATACGGTCTTCCGGCTTGATATAATTGGAGGAAGAGGGGTTCGTCACGTCCTGGACATAGTCCTGCAGGGCGGTGAGGGCCTCGCATGAATTCCACAGCGTGAAATAGACTTTCGGGGTATCCGGGCTCACCTTGTGGCAAGCTGCCAGAACCACCAGCATCAGTGAGAAAAGAAGTAATTTGCTTCGTTTAACCATACAATTGTCATTTACAGTGCAAATTTAGCGATTTTTTTTAGAAGCTGCCACTATCGGGGCGGATAAAGACAAAAATCCCCGGCACGGAGGCCGGGGAAAACTTACTATGTCGTCAAAGCACTAGAGCTGCTTACGGGTAAGGGTATAAGTGGTGTAACCTGCGGGAGCACCATCAGAAACAGCAAGGATAAAGCTGGTTACGATGTGACCTTCCTGGGTAGCAGAATCATAGACATAAGCAACTGAAGGCTTGTTGTTGGTAGGAGCCTCAGCATAACCCTGAACAGTGCTCAAAAGATACTGGTCACCCTCATTGTTAAGATAGTAATCAAGGTTCTGGACAGTGAAATATGCATTGACAACGCCGACATGGGCAATAGCTGCGAAGTTGTGACCGGCATAATTGAAGGCCTTGATATTGGCAACGAAGTCGGTATTTCCATATCCGAGAGGGCCTGCGTGCTTGAGAGGATCGCTGACAAGATTGTTGGCAACGAGAGCGCCGGGCATTTCGATATTTTCACCGTCGGCACCGTTACGGACATAGAGGAGGGAACCTCCAAGACGCCACCAGCTACCACCGGTATTGCCATCCCACTCAGGAGATGCACTGGCAACTACATAGATACCGCCAAGAGGCTTGCGGTCTGCAGGATTCTCAGCAGTGTCGTTGGGATCGGGAGTGATAGCGATTGCAGAAACATTCTGACCGGAGGAAACTCCACCGTTAAGACCGCCTGCATAGAAATACTCCAGATCGGTATTTCCATTGCAGCTGTCGCCGGGACGGTTGTCAAGAGTCTTGGTATCGAACCAACGCCATGCGGTACCGCTGACCTTGCCCTCGGTGAATGTCCAGAAGTGATGCTTTCCGTCGCGACCGGGAGCATAGACGAATGCATAGAGAGTTCCGTTGATGTCACCGGAAACATTGAGATACTGTGCTACATTTGCAGCATTCTCATAAATCTGGGTAGGGGCCTTGTCATAGCCGTCCTTCCATGCGAAGATACGGGTAGAAAGAATGTTGTCAGAACCGGTGCAGGCCTCAGAGAAAGCAGCATCGCCGTAACCAACGGTAGCAATGAGGACACCATTGTCATCATTTGCCATTGCAACGATGGAACCATTGCCAAGAGCATCCACATTCAGGTCGCCGACCTTGTTGAGGGACAGGTCGAAGACATTGCCTTCGGAATCCGCGAATTTGTCAGTTGCGCAGAAAGCGTGGTTGTTGCCTCCGAAAGAAGCAGCGCTTACAGCACCCATAGACTCTGCGGATTTCTCTACACCCTTCTTTATATCAACGGTGTACTGGACCTCGGCAGGTTCAACTGAATAAGTCTTGGCAGTTGTACCATCCTCAGCTGTTACTTTCAGGTCAACGGGCTTAGTCCAATCGGTGATTGTAGCAGGATCGGGAGAAATGGTAGCCTTGTCAGAAATCTTGACGGTAGCAACGGCGTTGGAGAGAGCCTTTGCCTGCTCAGGCTGATAAGTAAGTTCGATGTAGTTCTCCTCATCGAAAATCTGGCCTTCGATAACTACATCTCCGCCCTTGACGGAGAATTCAAGAATCTTGCAAGCCTTGCTCTTCTCAGCAGGAACGGGCTCCTCGGAAGGATTGTCAGAAGGCTCATCGGAAGGATTTGTGGAAGGCTCCGGAGTCTTGTTACAGGCAACTGCACCTACCATGAGTGCGGATGCCATCAAAAGAAAAATCTTTTTCATAATAAATTGTTAATAAAGTGGTTGATAATTACTTGGACGAAATATAGCCCCAAACCTGATACTGTTTGGAAGTACCGGTCTGGACTGAAGTTACAGTCAGTGTAATCTTAGGATTGCCTTCGTCATCCCTTGTCACATCCCAGAACCTGTCGCCCAGTTGGGGACTGATATGGGCATCAAAGAAAACGGTAGCGGTCAATTTTACCTTGGTAAGGTCGAAATTGTCTTTTTGCGAACGAGGAACGACAAACACGATTGTGCCCGCTTCCTGGTCTATAGTAGCCTCCACGCTGGTGCGGACGGCTCCGGTGCTGAGCATAATCATAGACGTTATCTGCACGTCGTCATGCACAAAGGGGTTCACAGCCTTCTTGCAGGATGCAAGGGCGAACAGCAGCAATATCGCTGCGATATATCTTAACTTTTTCATACTGTTACCAACCGGGATTATTGACATGATTCAAAGCCGTATTGTTATTGAGTTCGGACAGAGGCAATGCGAAGCAATAGAATCTGTCCATGAACAACCTCTTGGAACCGGCATCGATATCACACTCTTCGTATTTAAAGGTATCGTCCGGATTCTTGGTAATCTTCACTCCATGGAAACTCTTGTCATTCAGCCTTTCAACAGCAAGTCTCCACCTGCGGAGGTCCCAATAGCGGAAGTTCTCGCCGGCGAGTTCCACCTTGCGCTCCTGCTCGAGAAGAAGCATGAATTCTTCAAGGCTGGCAGCGGGCTTTGCAGGAAGACCCACGCGGCCACGGATATCGTTGAGAGCCTTCAGGGCATCGACGCTGTTGGCGCTCCAATCCTTCTGGGCAAGAGCCTCGGCCTTGTTGAGAAGAACTTCTCCATAACGCAGAAGGATATCGAAGTGGTTGCTGCCCTTTTCGTCCCAAGAATGGTCGTTCTCCGTAATGAATTTACGATAATAATATCCGGTACAGGTCGAGTTGCGGCCGGCAGTTTCCTCGAATTCCTGGATTCCGTCAACTCCGCCGACGAAAGACTCGATTTTCCTGCCTTCCCAATCCTCATTATTGTAAATAATCGTGGCGTAGAACCTGGGCTCACGGCCGGAGAAGGGGTCACCTCCCCAAGCGGCGGGATTGGCATTGTAATCAGCCCAAGAGAAGGCGGTACCGTCGGCCATCTCGTAGCTGTCGGCGAGTTCGGCCGTAGGACAGATCACATAGGCAGACGCACGGTTGTTATGATGTGGAGTATCACCTGAAGGACGGAAAACGGCATCGGCGTTATGGCTCAGGCCATCAGCGAGAAAGCTTATGGTCATGATGTTCTCGACACTCTTCTGGTCAGCAAAAACATTGGCGTATGAAGGATCCAGAGCAGCTCCAAGCTTTGCGCACTCATCGGCGGCAGAGATTACCTCATCCCACTGCTTGGCATAGAGGGCTACCCTTGACAGGAAACCGTAGGCGGCAACGCTGGTCATACGGGTAAAATTGGACTCTTCCCAAGACTGGGGGAGATCCGTGGCGGCCGACTTGATTTCGTCGATTATCCACTGCCACGATTCGGCGTAACGCATACGCTGCTTGTTGTTTCCGGCGGGCCCCTCAAGCTTGTCGCGAAGAATCATGCCTCCCGGACGGTCTTCGGTGTCATTCTCATAACCGTAAACACGCATGATGTAGAAATACTGCATAGCGCGAAGGAAACGGATCTCTGCTTTACGCTTCTTGATGAATGCTTCGTCATACATTCCTCCATAAGTCTCTACATCACGGAAGAACTCGTTGAAACGGCGGATTCTCGTATAAGAGTCCGCCCAGTTCCCAAGAATCGAAGCATCATTGTCAGTAAATACCTGAGTACCGATATTAAGACGGTTGTAACGCCTCTCCTGCATATAGTCGCCATCCTTGAGGACATCTGTCATGCAGTCGGTATATTGGTTAGTGAGCATATATAGGGTGGATTTCTCCCTGACCGCTCCGTAAAGGCCTATCACATACTGGTCGAGAATAGCCTCGTCACCGGACCAGATGACATCCTGGGTCAGACGGTCGCTGGCAGGGATATCCACGACATCTTTGCAGGAGACTGCGGCGCAAACGGCAAATCCTGCACACAAGAACATGTTTATTATATTCTTTTTCATATTCTGCTCCTCCATTAGAATGTTACATTAAGACCGACGCTGTAAGTCCTCTGCTGGGGATAATAACCGTTGGTCAGGCCGGGGTTTTCCGGATCCAGATAGGGGAAATGGGAGAGAGTGAACAGGTTGGTACCTGCAAGATATACCATTACCCTCGACATTTTTGCCTTGCGGGTAATTCTTTCAGGAATGGTGTAGCTCAGCTGGAGGTTCTTAAGACGGATGTATGAGCCATCGATGACCCACCTGTCGCAAAGCACGGCGTTGTTGGGGTTATATGAAGAACGCAGACGGGGATAGTATGCATTGGGATCCGGATTTGCAGGATCAAAGGACTGCTCGACCAGATATCTGAATGCATTGCCGCCGGCTCCATACCAGGGACGGGTGAACATGGTATTGTCGGAAGAACCGCCAAAGGCCACGCCATTCTTGTCGTAATTACCGCAGATGATGAAGTTGGTCAAGGTGACACCATAGAACAGAGCCGACAGAGCGAAGCCCTTGTAAGACATCTCTATATTTAGGGATGCGTTCATCTCAGGCAGCTTGGAATAACCCAGCCATACATAATCACGGTTGTCGCGGGTAATCTTTCCGTCGCCGTTGGTATCGACATATCGGAAAGCACCGATTTCGACAGTGCCGGAAGGAGGGGTAGGAGCTGCATCGACTTCTTCCTGGGTCATGAACAGTCCGTTGGTCTTGAATCCGTACCACTGTCCCAGAGGCCTGCCGATTTCAATATTCTCGAGAGAATACTGGTCGGAAATATAGCGGGACAGAACCTTGTTCCTTGACCACGAAAGATTTCCGGTAATCGAATAGTTGAATCCGGAAGGCAGCCAGTTGTCATGGCGTATGATGAGTTCGAAGCCCCTGTCGTCCATGGAACCGGTGTTCTGCCAGGTAGGGTTCTCTCCACCGAGGGAAGGAGAATAGTTGTTGCCGCCGCTTTGTTCGAGGATACGGTCCGTATATTTATAGAACCAGTCGAATCCTATGGTGAGTTTGTGCTTGAGGACAGTGAGGTCGAAACCGAAGTTATAAGCGGTAGTGTGGGACCAGGTCAAATCACTGTACACATAGGGATTGGTCGTATAGAAACCATATACCGGCTGTCCGCCAAGCGCCCAGGTGACACTCTTGCTGTTCTCAAAAGTAGAAAGGTAAAGATAAGGGGCGACATCGCTCGAACCGAGCTGACCTACGGATGCACGGAGTTTCAGATTGTCAATCCAGGTGACATTGCGCATGAAATTCTCCTTGCTCATTATCCAGCCCAGGGACAGTGAGGGGAAGAAGCCCCATCTGCCTTCAGGAGGGAATACGTATGATGCTTCCTCTCGTGCTGAGAGTTCGACCAGATACTTTTCGGCATAGTTGTATCCCAGACGTACTACGAAACCTGCGTTGCCGGTAGTCTTGTGGGAGCCGCTCTGGTAAGGATTGCTCTGCTCGGTTCCAAGGTCTATGTCAACAGGATTCGCTGCAGCATATTTCTTACGCCATGCACCCAGGAGGTCCTCGTAATATTTGGTCCTCTCGAACAGCGCAAGGACGGTAACGTTATGCTTTCCGAACGTGCGGTCATAGTTAATCTGGGGCCTCAGGGTGACACTGTTGCTCCAGTTCGTATGTTTGTTGAAACTATGCATTTCAATGCCTTCGGAAGTGTACTGGGCAATCTTGAAAGTATTTCTGTCAAAGCCATATACGGTAGTCTTCTGGAGGAACTGGTGCTCAGAATCCATATTATAGTTGACACCTCCGAAGAAGGAAAGCCTCAATCCGCGCAGGAAGGTCCTCTCAGGGAAAACATATTCGAGATTGCCCCTGGCCTGCCACTCCCAGGTCTCCCAAGTATGGGATCCGGAATTGGCCACTTCGTTGTTAGGGGAAAGTACAGCGCCGTTGTTGAGCATTCCGAGCGGCCATACACGGCCATTGTCGTCTGTATAGGTGCTGGCCAGGATAGGAAGCATGTAATTGGCTCGCTGTATGGGGTTGAAGTAACCCTGGTTGCCCATTGTAGCGTCATCGAATCCTGCGGAGTATCTCTTGGAGCGGCGAAGGGAAAGGTTGGCGTTGAAGGACAGGCCCTCGACAATCTGGGCATTCACATTCGCACGAACGTTGAAACGGTTGTAACCGGTATTCTTCACGGTACCTATCTGGTCCATGTAACCAACACTGCCAAAGTAAGTTACCTTATCCGTACCTCCGTTCACTGAGACATTGTGCTGCTGGAGAATACCAACCTTGTTGTAAATTTCATCGCGCCAGTTGGTATTGGCATAGACGCCGTCCTTCTTCATCTGCTCTATAACCTCCGGAGTCCATTTGGGGGCTAGCCCGTCATTGGCGAGAGCCTTGTTGTACCAATAAATGTATCCTGCCTTGTCGTTGGGGTCGTCCGTTCCTGTCAGGAGCTCGGCCTCGTTGACATTGCGGGTCACGGTGAAAGAACCGTCGTAAGATACTGTAGCGTGGCCGCTCTTGCTTCCGCTCTTGGTAGTGATGATGATGACACCGTTGCCTCCACGAACGCCATAGACAGCCGCGGCAGCAGCGTCCTTCAGCACGGATATACTCTCTATGTCATTGGGATTCAGGAAGTTCATGGAACCGCTTTCCATTCCGTCGATGATATATAGAGGGCGGTTGTTGGAACCGTAAGTGGATAAGCCTCGGATGGTAATATCGGCGGCATCGGCACCAGGAGTACCGGTGGACTGAACCGCTGTGACACCTGCGAGCTTACCGGTGAGCATGTTGGAGACGTTGGTCTGGGGGGCCTTCTGGAGGTCCTTGGTGGTGACGGACACGACGGAACTTGTCATGAGTTCCTTCTTCTGCTCGCCATAGCCGATGACCACGACTTCGTCAAGGAAAAGATTGTCCTCCGAAAGGACCACCTTCATTCCGTCCTTTGCCGCTACGTCGATGTCGGCATAGCCGATGCAGGTCACTGTGAGGGTGGCTCCTGCAGGAACGGAGATGGTGAAACGGCCGTCCAGGTCAGTGTTTACACCGGTGGTGCTGCCTTTGAGTATGACAGCCGCACCGGGGACAGGATTGCCGCTATTGTCTGTCACGATGCCCGAAATCTTGACTGTAGCCTGCTCGGCTGCGGATACGGAAGACATTCCGCAAACCGCAGGGGCCACCAGCAAAACCATGGACATCAGTAACATTGTCAGTTTAGTTGCTTTCATAATCGTCTTTGTGGTTTTACAATTATTCCGCAATTTTAAGTATTTTTAATATCAAAAACAAGATTATTCGCTTTTATTCGACAATTATTGTTATTTTTGCGCCTTGAACGGTTTACATTTGCGCCGAAAGTTAAAACAATTTTATCTATATGACAAATCAAGATTACAAAAATGCAGCGCTCAATGCGCTTAGCGGCAACTGGGCCCCGGCGCTCATCCTGATGCTTGTCATCATCGTCGTAGAGGCCGTCATAGGCGGCTATCAGGGCTACCAGCTCATCGCGTACTACCCCAATCCTGCCCCGAGCGGCTTTGGCGACATTCTGTCCAGCCTTGCAAGCCTGCTGGTAATCGCTCCTCTTGGAGTCGGTGTCTGCAATGCGTTCAAGGACCTTGTAAAAAGCGGAGACAACAACCTCCTGGAGAACAGTTTCAAACAGGGATTCGTCCAGGGATACGGCCGCAACCTTCTGACAATGCTGCTGATAGGTATCTTCGTTACGCTCTGGACCTTCCTTCTTATCATCCCCGGAATCATAATGGCTTACGCATATTCCATGGCTCCCTATATCATCAAGGACCATCCCGAACTCTCCCCCATGGAGGCCATCAAGGCCAGCCGCGCAATGATGAAAGGCCACAAGTTCGACCTGTTCTACCTGCATCTGAGTTTCATAGGATGGATGCTGCTGACAGTGCTCACCTGCGGCATAGGTTTCCTCTGGCTGGCTCCCTACATGGAGTCCGCCCAGGCAGCGTTCTATCTTGACATAAAGGGTGATTCGGACGTGATATACGCCGAAAGGGTGCTATAGAAGGCCGTCGGGAATCGTCATCTGCAATTCCCTCGAATCTTCATCTACGGACAGTATGAGGTCCTCGTGCAGAGGCAACATCATCTGTCCGTTTTCCGTGTCCACAAGAAGACAGGGATTGCCGGGAATGGGCTCCACCCCGGACACGGTGCCGCGAAGCGTACCGTTTTCATCAAGCACCTTCCAGCCTGTGAAATCCTCTTCCTGAGCGTCATCAAGGGCATCGCACCATACGCTCCTGCCGACGAGTTCTTCGGCATCCTCGAGAGTGCTTGTCCCCGTGAAACGGACTATAGCCTTGACACTGCCGCGAGGAATGACTTCTTCAATGAAAAAGGGGACCGGAAGTCCATCGAAATCGATGTAAACCGGTCCCTCGATTTGTTCGGGGTCAACCTCGGGGAAACTCACGAGAACCCTCCCCTGTGTCCCGTCGGATTTGAGAATCCTGGCAATCTGTACCTTTGCAGGCATTATGCCTCGGCGTTCTCAACAGGCTCTGCGCTCTGCTCGGCCTGCTCAGCTTTTGCTGCTGCAAGGGCTTCCTCACGCTTCTTGGCGAGAGCGGCTGCCCTTTCGGTATTGACTTTTACCTCTGCTTCCTTTGCAGCGCGGGCCCTTTCGGCTGCAGCCTTTGTCAGGCCGGCCTTCTTGGCCTCGATCTTGGAATCCCTGCCAGCCTTCCAGTCGGCGAACTTGCGGTCTGCCTGCTCCTGGGTAAGGGCTCCCTTTGCTACGCCGCCTTCCAGATGCTTGCGAAGAAGAACACCCTCGTAAGAGAGAATCCTGCGTGCGGTCAGGGTAGGCTGGGCACCGACATTGAGCCAGGCAAGAGCCTTCTCGCTGTCGAGAACGATGGTAGCGGGGTTGGTGTTGGGATTGTACGAGCCAATCTGCTCGATGAAGCGTCCGTCGCGAGGTGCGCGGGAGTCGGCCACAACAATGTGGAAGAATGCGAAATTCTTCTTTCCGTGGCGCTGAAGTCTGATTTTAACAGCCATTGTGAATCTGTATTAATTGTTAAACCTTATGCCCTTTGCTCGAAAGAGCCTGCAAATATACGAAGAATTCGCGTATTCCGAAAATATTTCAAAAATTTTATCATTTTTTGACGAAAAAATTTGGAGATTCACTTTTTCTGCGTAACTTTGCAGTCCCAAAGTAGAGAATGCGGTTGTGGTGAAATGGTAGACACGCTACTTTGAGGGGGTAGTGGGCGATGGCCCATGGGAGTTCGAGTCTCCCCAACCGCACTTCAGGCGTTCCTCAAAAGGAGCGCCTTTTTCGTATTCCACAGCCTTGGCCTTTTCGGCCAAAAGCAGGCCTATAGGCACGAAAATCCAACATTTTGTCCGTTTTGTCCAAACGCGCACGCGTGTATGCAGTTATCTTTGCAGTCAGTAGCAGATAACGAAACTGACCTTTGAAAAAACGTATCGGGCGCTCCAAAAAAAGCGCCCTTTTTACGAAATAATTCCACGAAATAATAATGCGACGTTTATATGAAAAAATTGTTCTACTACCTGGCAGCGGCTGTGGCGCTCGCTTCCTGCTCCGGCAGCAAAGATGACGGTCCGTCGGAAGACCCGTCCAAGGACGGACAGCCTGACGTGAAGGTGGAAATCCGCATGGAAGGCTCGGAAGCGGCTTTTTCAACAGAGATAAGCCATTCGGTAAGGGTCCGCGAATATGCCAACATCGAAGTTCAGATTACTCCTGCGGATGCCGCTGCGAAAATCACATACGAAACTGACGATATCAACATTGCCAGGGTAAGCCGCAATGGCACCATCACCGGCCGCAACGAAGGCAAAACCGACATCAAGGTGCTCGCTGACGGAGCCGTCAAGGCCGTATGCCACCTCACCGTGGAGGAATATGAAGCGGTGGTGACGGAATTCAACCTGGACGTGTCGGAAGTGGAGATGGAATGGGGTTCTACCATGAGGACCGTCGTCAAAAAGATAAGTCCTTCCGCCATTTCCGTGGGAGACACCAGATTCGAGTTCTCCTCCTCGGATGAAAGCATATTCACCGTTGAGAACGATGAAGACGGATTCGGTTGCAAGATAACGGGCGAACACCCGGGCGAGGGCACTCTCCACGTGGAAGTCAAATCCGCCACCCTGGACATTCCTGTCGTCATTACCAAAAAGAGGGTGGGCCTTGAGTCCTGGCGCTTCGAGGGTCCCTTCAACAATATGGAGCCTCAGGTGTTCCACAAGGAGGCCCTGACTGTCTATTATCCCACCTTTACCGACGTATATCTGTTCGATGAGGTGTCTCGAAAGCGTCTGGATGACGGCTACAACGGCAAATACAGCGTGGACAATAACAACAAGGAGACAGTCAACGCCGCCGCGTTCGAGGATTGCGTAAGCCTGGCTGCAAAGGGCAACGGCACCTCCGATGACGAGGGATGGGGCTCCGTGACCCTCCATTATGAAAACGATCTCGTCGTCTCGGACATCGACCTTGAAATCGAATTCCGGGGATTCAACGGAATGCACGGAGACATGACCATAGTCGAGGACAACCCCAACAGTGACGATTACGGCAAGGACCTCTGCACTCAGACGCACAGCATTTCCTCGAAAGGCTTCATCAAGATCCGTCTGGGCCGCAAGAGCGGAGAGGAGCTCAAGGGAGTCTATCGCCCCAATTCGGACAGGGAATGGGTGAAACTCGTAACTGAAGGACTCGACATAGTCCGCTGGGACAGCCGCACGCTCTACCTCTATGCGACGGTTTCCAAAGATGCGACCCAGTGCATGGTATTGTTTCAGGGCCAATATGGCTCAGTTAAAATTCTTGTAGTAAACTATACAGTCAAATGAAAACAAAGTTATTGACCATCCTATGCGCCATGCTGTGCGGGGCGGCAGTGCTCTCCTGCGATGGCTACGATGCAGATGCCGAACTCAAGGCACTTGAGGAGGAAATGGACCGTCTCGAACAGGAGGACAAGCACATAAGGGAGCATTTCTTGGAGAAGATAAACTCTCTGCGGGGCCGACTTACAGAACTCATCTCCCAGGTGGAGCAGGAACTTAATGACAAGATTGAACAGGGCGGCCGTGCTGTGCTGAGTGCACTTAACAAAAAAGTCAGTGCACTGACAAAAAGAATCAACGACGGCTTTGACAGTACCAGGGACTATATGGACGAGTCCTTTTCCAAATGCGAGAATCACATACAGGATACTTTCGAAGCCCTTGCGAAGAAGCAGCAGGCATTGGAAATAAAGATTGACGATGCCCGCATCAAGGGGGAAGAGGATCATCTGGCTGCCCTGATGATTATGGAAAAGAATCTTGGACTGATTACAAAGGACGTCGAGAACGTCCAATCGGCCATCAAGAAAGTGGAAGACCGTCTTTCCAACGCAGAGGATATGAAAAGGAGGGCACAGAAGGTGTCTGTTGCCCTGGATGACCTTGATGAAGCCTATTCGGAAATGGAGAGACAGCAGCTCAGCCTTTTGAAGGCCCTGGAGGACGAGATTACCGACGATTATCTCGCCAGTCTCACATCGGCCCAGCTCGCCCAGGTCAAGAATCTCGTAGCTGAGGCGGAAGATATCCTGGATGATATTGAAGCCTGCAAGAACAATCTCTCTGGTCGGGCGACTGATTCCGAAGACTACCTTTCCCAGATGGAGGACCTTGCCGATTTCGTGGACAGTATGAACAGCGACTATGATTCGATAGTCGGGGACCTTCTCGACGGAATCTCCGACATCGAGGAATTCTGGGAGTTTTTCGAAGATAACGAAGCAGCAGACTGGTATGATGAAATTGATTCTCTTGTGGAGGAGAACCGTTCACTCTATCAGGAAGTCCTCGCAAATATCGAGGAACAGAATGACAGAATCGAAGATTTTTACAGCGTGGTGTGGGACTGGTATGATACCGTGGAAGGCGACTGCAATGATGTCTATAATTATGCAGACCACGCAAAGGACAAAGCAGAAGAAATAATGAACCTATGAGAACCAAGTATCTGATTCTTGCCATCTGCGTGATGGCGGCATGTGTTTCCTGCAGCAAGCAATATGACGATAGGATTGCGGCTCTGAAAGAGAGGTCGGAAGCCTTGCACAAGGCCGACAAGGAAACCAAGGATATGCTGATTGGGGAGATGAATCGCCTGTCAGACGATATCGACAACCTTCTCTTTCAAATGGAAGACAGGGTCCTGGACAGGCTCGATAAGATGATTCAGGGAGTTGAAGACAAAATCCTGGAGCAGAATGTCCTCGTCAACAAATCCATCAAAGAGCAGTCCGATAAACTCGACAGGGATATTTACCAGTGGCGCAGCGACCTTGACAAAATGGTGGAGGACAACACTCTGAAACTGGAAAATAGCAGACAGACTCTGGAAAAAAGCCTGCAGAAGGCTATTTCCGAGGGGAACTACACCCTCGTTTCCAGAATTCGTGCAGGATTGAAAAATCTTGACGCCTTGAAAGGAGGCCTGGGCACTTATGTTAAAAAGGTACAGGCGAGGGTAGATGCCCTGGAAGACCTTGAAAAGCTCACGACGGACACCAAAAAGGCTGTGGATGACCTGAAATGGCGCAGGGAAGATATGCTTGTTGCCTTGGATGAATATGAGGACAGGATGTCAGCTATTATTGAATCTGAATTGGAGAAAAATGCAAACTCCAACCTGTGTGATGCAGTGGACTATATGATATCCCTCTACGAATCGGCCAGAGATATCTATGAGGAGTCCGCCGGCTACCTGGACGATATAGACTCCTACTTCTCTTCACTCCCTGACATTGAGGGACTTTTGAGTGAAACGCAGGCCATCCTGGACAACTGCTCAGAGGTGGAAAGCATGCTGGATGACATGGATAATGGGACTGTTGACGATGTCCTCGCCACGCTGTCCGATGCAATTGAACACGCCTCTGAGGGGGATGTTTCCATCGCGGATGTCGAAAGCGCCTATGATGAGGTTCTGAAAAACAGTCACGATTTTCTCGACGATACCAACGATATAATGGACACTTTTGACAACGTCATAGGAATCCTTGAAGACGAGATTGGAAATGTGGAGGCCCTGATTTCCGATGTAGAAGGCAAATTCTGATTTCCGTCGCGGAGGACAAATAAATGATTCAGAAGATGAAAAGAATTATTTGCATTGCAGCCATTCTGCTGTCTGTAGTGACGGCATGTGGCACGAGGTCTGAAATAGAGGACTTGAAAAAAGATGTAAAATCGCTGAAAGAGGCCGATGCCGCCCTGTGGGAGGAGATGACCGCGGCGATAGATGCCCTTGAGAAGGATTTGTTCGGCCGGATTCAGGCGACGAAAGACAGGCTGAACAAGACGATTGACGAGGCTCTTGCAGACCTGTACGGGCTTATGGACAATAAATTGGCCGCCACGCAGAAATATTTTGAAACAGAAATAGCTTCCAAGCGGGAAAAGATAGACAACAATGTCAAGCAGGTCAAAGAGAGCAACGACAAAGCCATGGAAAGCCTGGATATGGCCCTTGACTACACAAAAGAACAACTCCAGAAGGCGCTGGACGAAAGTCAGCAGGAGAGGGCCGAGCTTTTGGAGCAGTTTGCCACAGAGATAGAAGGCATGCAGAAGCAGCTGGAGGAGGTTTGGCTTTCTGTTGACACCTGGCGCGAGCGGCTTGACAATCTTCAGGATGAAGGAATCTACAGGGATATTGAAGAGATGGAAGAGAATCTCAAAGTGCTGCAGTCCTTCGAGCTTCAGGAGAGAGTGGATTTCCTCGAAGAGAAACTGAAAAAATATGCTGCTATCATTCTGGATGACCTGACTGAAGATCAGATTCGGGATGTGAACGAAATGCTTGAATCCATCCAGAACTACTACAGCGAAGTCGAAAACTTCATGAGCGAGGCCGATGACATGACAGACGAAATGGAAGATCTTCTGAGCGAGTGGGAGTCAAGTGCAAATGACCTGTTCGATGAAATAGCCTCCTATACGTCCGAACTCGACGACAGGCTGGTTGCTTTTTCCGATGAGATAGAATCCTCATACGAAGAAGCCGTCGGTCTTGTTGAAAATGCTGAGAGCTGGAAGTCCCGCCTGGAGTCGGTCCAGGAGGATTTGGAGACCTTCAATGACAAGACCTTGGCGATAGAAGATGAATACGACGGCAACCGCGAAGATGTGTACTCAAAGACTCAGGATATCATTGAAACACGAAACTATCTGTACGATTTGAGTCAGGATTTGACGGATGTGTGCTCACAATTCGAAGACAGCCACCCTTGGTTATTTTGATTAATATTACACCAATATATGAAAAAGTTACTTTACATTACAGCAGCATTGCTGGTGGCGCTGGCCGCCTGCAAGAAACCGGATGTGACACCGGACCCTTCCAAGGAGCCCTCCACAAATCCTTCGGAAGAGCCCTCCGGCAGTCCTTCATCAGACGATCCGAGTTCAAGCCCTGAATCGGAACTCAAAGTGAGCGTCAAGCTTTCCGATGTTTATGACATTGAAGGGACAAAGGCAAAGGTTGATATAACCATTACTGTAGAGAACAACAAGTCGGACGATGTTTTCGTGGCCGTTTTTTGCAGTGACAATAAAGAAGACTTCCACGAGGACGTAGCCGAATTGAATCTCAAGATACCGGTTCCCAAGCAGACCGTAGAGCTCTATCACCTTGACCCGGCAACCACCTACTATGTCTTGGCCGGGGTCGAGATAGACGATGCCTGGACAAACAGCAATGTCGTATCTTTCACTATGCCTGAGTCTCCGCAGCTCAACATAGAGATGGAGACCGGAGAAGCGGATGAAATCAGGCTGCATAATGCAATCCTCTACGGCAGCGCCACAGTCACCAATGCGCCTGCCGGATGGGAGCCGGCAGAAAGCTGGTTCTATCTTAGCAGCAAGGAGAAGAAGGCTGACGACATTATCAGCAACGGCATGAAGTTCTACGCAGGAACGGTCGATGACCCCGACATATCCTCAGAAATTGAAGACCTCGAGGCCGGTACGAAATACTATTATGTACTCTCTGCCGAGGCCGATGGAAAGGTATTCCATGGAGATGTCCGTTCCTTCACGACAAAATCTTTCGGCGAAGTAGCCAAGGCCGTCGACCTGGGCCTGTCGGTAAAGTGGGCAGATGTCAATCTAGGCTCTGAGTATTATTGGGACAACGAGGAGTATTTCGCATGGGGAGAAACCATGTTGAAGTATGAATTTACCGTTGAAAACTACTCGCTGTGGGAAGTAGATGGCAGTGGTAACATAACCGTCACCAAGTACACCGGAAAAAATGGAAGCGATACGGCTAAGAAACTGTCCCTTTCCGATGACACCGCCTACAAGCTTATGGGACGCGAGTGGAAAATGCCAACCAAGGCCAACTTCGACGAACTCATCGAAAAGTGTATCTGGGAATGGGTTTCAAGCTCTTCATGCTATAAGGTCACAGGCCCCAGCGGCGAATCTATCTACCTCCCCGTGCGCAGTTTTATGGATGAAGATGACCTGCATTGGAACTGTATGGGAAAACTCGCTTTCTACTGGGCATCAGACTTCGACTATAACAGCGACGAAGAGACTTTTTCGTACGCACTCAGGCTCAACACCACCTGGTACAAGCCCAACTATACATACGTTGTCACCGATTTGGAGCGTTACTACGGCTGCGCAATCCGCGCCGTCGCGAGAGAGTAACATTCCATGCCGCATATAATGCAGTCAAGGCCGCCCCTTCCGGAGCGGCCTTGATTGCGTATATCAGATTGCTTAGTTCAGGGCGAACACCACGGAACTGTATCCGGGGAGGGTAACCGTAGCACCGTCCGCCATGTTGCCCGACACCGTGACCTTGCCGTTCGCCACCAGTATGTTGGAAGAGGACACGTTCTCTCCCGGCCAGCGGACCACGCCTGTGGTGTGGGAAGAGAAGTTGTGCAGCACAAGCACCACCTTGCCGGAGCCGTCGTTGGCATGCAGATACCATCCTGCAACATGGCCGTCATAGCCTGAATAGCTGCGCTCGTCAGCCTCGGGATAGCCGTCCGCAAGGGCGGGATTGATGTTCCTTGCATAAGCGAAATGCCTGTAGAGGGTCAGCAATGAAGTCTCGTCCTCGCTCTGGCTCTCAACGCTGATGGATGAGGTCAGCATATTCCAGTCCACCTTGTTGGAAACGCCCTTGGAGGCCGCTGAAGACTGGGAAGAGGTCCACATTATAGGAGTACGGACATACTCGTCACCTCCTGCCTTGGTGCCCCAATAGCCAAGTTCCTCGCCCTGATAGATGTAGGGACGGCCGGCTGCCGTCAGCAGGACTGCGGCTGCAAGGCGGATCTTCGGCTTGTAATTGCCGAGGGTAGAAGCGGTACGGTCCTCGTCATGGTTGGCCAGCTTGGGCGTAGCTATGGCATCGGTGCGCTGCTCTTTGTGATTGTACCAACGATAAGGCAAG
This sequence comes from Bacteroidales bacterium, assembly GCA_017479265.1. Lineage (GTDB taxonomy): Bacteria > Bacteroidota > Bacteroidia > Bacteroidales > UBA932 > Cryptobacteroides. The sequence continues at coordinate 43,071 of JAFVCK010000069.1, forward strand.
GACTGGGGGAAGTTCTGACCGTAGCCGGCATTCCAGATGGTCTCACCGCCAAGGCACTCGCGAAGGTCCCACCAGAACTGGAACTCGAACAGGGCCGGCAGACACTGGTAGAAAGGAGTGCAGTCGCCGTCGCCGGAGAGCACCTCGCCTACCATGAATATGTCGGAATCGCTCCAGGACAGGCCCGTGCGTGAGGAAGCGTTATCCTTGTATATCTTGTTGCAGGCGGAGTAGAAGGCCTTCCAGAAAGCCTTGTTCTCGGGGCCTGTCTCGTTGCAGTAGATATGCTTGACGGCATCCAGACGGAATCCGTCAACACCCATCTTGAGCCATTTCTCGGCGCTTCCCACCACGGCCTTGAAGGCTGCGGAAGAAGCCACGTCGGTGGACTTGCCATAGTCGAAGTCCACGAACATTCCCGTTCCGAACTCTGTATAATAGTAGTACATGTCGCCGCCCGGCATCACAATGTTCAGCACATCGTCGCTCTCGCCCTGGTACAGGGTATGGGCCACGCCGTACTGGAGCTGGTCACCTGTCTTGTTGAAACCCCACTTCGTACCCTTGGACCAGTCGTCGGCCTTGGTGGTACGGATAAGGCAGCCCCATGAAGACTCGAAATCAAGCACAAGCACATATTTGTTCGTACCGTTGTCGGCGAACTGCGTGTAGGTGCTGCTGCCCCAGAAGAGGTAACGGGCAGGATTGTTATGGCTTGCGGAAGGCGATGTCACCGCATCCGTAGTCTTGGAAACCGTCATGGTAGGAGCGGAAGCATTGCTCCAGTCAAGTTCAATCTTCAGCCTTTCCTTTCCGCCTCCGCCAATCAGAACGGGGAACCACTTGCCGCTGTCATATCCGCAGTTGGCCTGAGGAATCTTGCCGGCCGCAACATCGGCCTGAGGATTCTTGGACAGGGAATAATAGTTCCAATAAGGGGATGAGGTGCCGTTCTTCTTGACATCGAGGAACCACTTGTTCTGGTCGCCGCTGTGGTTGATTACATAGTCAAGATAGATGCGGATATTGTGCTTGTGGGCCTCTGAAACGAGTTTCTGGAAGTCGGCCTCGGTTCCGAAACGGGGGTTGACGGTCTCATAGTCAGTCACATCGTATCCATGATAGGACTGGGCAGGCTGTATAGGAGACAGCCACAGGCCGGTCACGCCGAGACGGTCGAAATAATCGAGTTTCTCGGTAATGCCGTTGAAGTCACCGTAGCCGTCGCCGTTGGAATCGCGGAAGCTGAACACATTGACCTGGTAGGTAAGGCCGGAAGCCTTGTCGGAGGGCACCTTGACGAAAGCGTCGGGGTCGAAGTCTCCGCCGAGGTCCACTTCGGGCTTGCCCTCGGCCTCATGGGTCCAAGCAGTGCCGGCAGCAAGTATATAGGCTATCTTCTTCTCCGCGGCAAGATAAATGTCATACTCCCCTGCCGTGGCGACTACCATGTTGCCGCCGGAAGAAACCATGTCCATCTTGATGCCGATGGTGACATTGTTCTCCGTGTCGGCAGCGCCAAGGCCCAGGTTGTTGCTCCAGGTGCGGTTCTGGCGGAACTTGAGTTTCTCGCCTGCGGCTATGGAAACGCCCTTTGCGACCTCCCAGTAGCCTTCCGTATCCATGGGGAAGTCATAATCCCAGTTGGTAGAGCCGAGGGTGCCGATGATGGTCCAGGAACTGGTGCCGAACTTGATTTCCTTGGGCTCGATTCCCTTTCCGCTCACTCCGGGAGCGGCAGGGTCATCTATAACGGACACGCTCTTGCCGTCGAAGGCGAAGTACATGGTGGTATTGACCGTAAGGTTGCTCCATGCAGGGTCCTGAGTATCGGGAGCGGGATACTGGTTGGAGCCTCCGTCGTTGAGAATCAGGCTCACGCCGGACACATCGGTGAATCCTGAAGCCTCCCAGTAGGTATATGTATATTCTCCTATTACCTTGGTGCCGGAAGCATAGGTGCCCGGCCAGCTGCCGTAGGGCTGATATCCGCCGCCACCGGCATACGCATACATGTAAGGAGTATCCCAGGTGGAATTGTTGAGCACGTATATACGCACGTTCTCGCCCTCCTGCCGGTCGCCCTTGGCATCTCCGTGGGCGAATTCATCTCCGGCCTTCTCCACATAGAGAATCATGTAGGAAGGATGGATGTAGAAGTCATATTTGCCTGCGGCAATCTGGAAGTTGCCTCCGTTGTCTGCCAGGGCATACTTGCGGTCTATCGAGGGCTGGCCTGCACCTGCGCCGAGGTTGAGGTCCCATGCGCCGTCCTTGCGGAACTTGAAGAGGTCCTCGGCAGCGATGTCTATGTCAAATGCAGCCGTCCATCCACTCTGCACGTCCTCGTACATGGGGATATCCTCGTCATCGGAAAGACCCCAGTTATGGCCCATGAGGGTGCCTGTCACGCCCCAGGTGGAAAGCAGGTCGAAACGCTCGCGGGGAATGACCTCGCCGGGCTCCTCGGGCTCCTGGGAAATATCAGGGTTCACGGAAGGGTCGCTGCTGACCTCCGGCTCCGGCTCTCCCTTTCCGGACTGGCGCACCGGTATGTCCAGGGTCACGGAAGGATTGGACACCAAGGAGATGTGTATGGTACAACTGCGCTCTACTCCTTCATTGGGGCTGGCCGTTGCAATCACGGTCTTGGGCCCCGTCGCGGCCTTTTCATCTAATTCAAGCCATGCCTCGGACACCTCTGCGGTCCAGGCAGCCTTGGTCTGCACCGCGAATGGCTTGGCATCGCCGTCTCCCTTGAATGTCAGCTCGCTGACATTGGACTTGATCTGGGTGTCGGTCGGCTCCACCTCCCCTCTCTTCTTGCAGGAAAAGAGGGTTGAAACAGTCAAAAGGACCAGCACCGTACTAAATAATCTTTTCATATCGAGTTATTGTTTGAATACAACTGAAGAGTTGCCGCCAAGGGTGAGGGAACTTCCTGATACCGAGAAGGTTCCGAGACTGACGACGGCTTCCGAGAGCTTGTCGCCGGAAAAGTCCAGGGTAATCTGCGAAGAGCCGAAGTTATGCACTACGAGCATCTTCTCCCCTGAATCGGCCTCCATGTACCAGACGGCAGGAGCACCGACCGAGGAATTGGAATCGTTATACTTTGCGTGGCGGGCCATGCTACCCGCTCCGAGGGACTCCCAGGTGTTGCGGGCCTCGGCAAAGCGCTTGTAAACATTCAGTATGGAATCATCATTGCCGCTCTGTGCCTCGACTGAAATCGAAGGCGTGAGCATGGCATTGTCTATCTTTCCGGAGAGTTTCTTGGAGGCCAGGCCGCTGCCGTCCGACTTCCACATGATAGGGGTACGCACCCACTCGTCGCCGCTCTGCTTGCTGCCCCAGTAGCCGAGTTCCTCGCCCGAATAGATATAGGGCTCGCCGCCGGCAGTCAGCAGCACCGCCCCAGCCTGCTTCATCTTGGGAAGGCTCTTGCCGAGGGTCGTACCGGTACGGTCCTCGTCGTGGTTGGACAGTTTGGAAGCCTCGACATAGTCGCTGCGGTACTTGGCATACAGGGGCTGATAAGAGGCTATGTCCTTGTAGAAATAGCAGCCCGTACCGTTGTTGAGAGCCCACTGCAGGCGGTTCCAGAAGCTGAACTCGAAGAATCCGGGCATGCCGGCATAATAGGGAGCCACCTCCCCTGCCTCGCTGTACTGCTCTCCCACCATGTAGAATTCGCCCTTGCCGCCGGAGAGCTTGTAGGCGCGGTTGCAGCGGTCGTACCACTTGCCCAGGAACACGGGGTTGTCCGTGCTGTTGGCATTGTGATAGATATGCTTGACGGCATCAAGGCGAAGGCCGTCTATCCCGAAGCCTATCCACTTGTCCACGGTTGAAGCCAGATGATTGAATGCCAGGGACTTCTCGCTCTCGGAAGCCTTGTGGTAGTTCCAGTCTGCGAACCAGTCCGTCCACATGTGGGAATGGTAGAATTCGCCTGCGGCGAAAGTGATGTCATTTGCGGCATCTCCGCTGACGAGGGTCTTGGGAGTGCCGAAGGTAACTGCCTGGTCGCCCACTGCCGCACCCCATTTGTCGTTGCCCCACGAAGAGGTGCTTGTCCTTATGAGGAAGCCCCAGTCGGAGTCGAAATCGACGGTAATCTCAAACTTGTTGCTGCCGGCAGAATACATGCGGACATTGCCCTTGGTGCCGTAGAAAAGGTATTTCTGCACGGAAGCATCGCTGTTGGAGGTCTGTGCAGGCTCGGTCGTTTCGGTGACCGTAACCGTAGGTTTTGAAGAATTGGACCAGTCCAGCAGGAAGTGGAAACGGCCCTTGGCACCAAGTCCGGAAGAAACCGGGGACTTGTACCACTGATTGCCCTGATAGGCATCCGGCGAATTGGATGGAATCATCTCTATCCTGCCGGCTGCTATATCGGCCTTGGGATTGGAAGAGAATATGAAAGCGCTCCTCCATTCGCTGCTCTTGCTCCTGGCCGCCGCAAGGAAATAAGGATGGTCCTTGCCGGCATGGTTCAGAACATAGTCCAGATATATCTTTATGCCCTTCTGGTGGGCTGCATGGATAAGGCTCCTGAGGTCATCCTCGCTGCCATACTCCTTGTTGACGGCGGAATAGTCGGTAATGTCATATCCATGATAGGACATTGCAGGATGAATAGGAGACAGCCAGATGGCCTTGCACCCTAGGGACTCAATGTAGTCAAGGTGCTGCTCTATTCCCTTGAAGTCGCCTATTCCGTCGCCGTTGCTGTCGGCGAAACTATAGACCAGCAGCTGATAGGTGATGGTGCCTTTCTTGCCGCTGTCCACGAAGTCGTCTTCCCTTTGTGAAACATAGATCTGGGCGGAATGGTCGGTCCCGTCACCATGGGAAGGGTCATCGTCTTCTACAGGCTCCGACGATGCATCAGGTGAGGATGAGGCATCCTCGGACACGGGGTCGCCCGAGCCATCGATTACATTGTTCCTGTCCTTTTCGCAAGACAGCAGAAGCCCTGCGGAAATGATAACCGAAATAAGCAGACTGAAACGTTTCATAGGGAAAATATTTAAAAGTGGCATACGGCCACGTCCCGCCGTATGCCACTTAGGTTAAAAGAAATTACCTATTTACGACAGCAGTACCTGCGTTGAAGTCGAAGGTAACCTTCGATCCGGCTATAACATTGAATGCGGGAAGTTCAGCATTGTCCTTCTCACCGGCATTGCCGGCGTCCTCGGCGGGTGTCCAGAGGCCACGGTACATGATACCGCCCTCTCCGTCGGGTTTGAACTCATGCTGCCACCAATCGAATGCGGACTTGCAGTAAACGCGGAGGTCGCCGTCAGCTGCGGCGGTCACGGTGGCTGTTCCGTTGACGTTGTCAACAGTACCTGCTATGGCATTCTCAAGTTTCCACATGTCATCGCCTTCTATACCGGTGCAAGGTCCGGTGATAGCGATTTCAGTTGCCTGAAGAGTCATGGTGTCATCGGGGATGTTGATGGAGATAGTCCACAGACCGTCTGAAGGAACAACAACGTTGCCATCGCCGTCGAAAGTGATGTTCTCGCTGTTATTTGCACGGCCGGCGAATGCCTTGCTCCAGTTGTCAGGCTCGTTGATGGTGCTGAACTTGAAGCCTTCACCTGCCTTGAAGAAGCGGGTAACAACAAAGCAGCCATCCTTCCAAGGAGTCTTGGGAAGCCTTACGATTCCTTCGGAGCCAAATGTCCAGTTGCCGAATGCTGCACCGATCATGTACATCTCGGTAGGGAGTTCGGACTTTGCAGTCTGATTGAGAGTCATGGAGAAGGACTTGTCAAATGAACCTGCAGCAAGCTTGAAGGTGAGGGTAATGTCATAAATACCGGCACCGTCGGAAGCAGGAATATTGTCCTTGGGAAGGAAGTCCTTGCCAAGGGAAGTCTCAGCCTTTACCTTTCCGGCATCGTCGAGGGTAACCTTCCAGTAGTTGCCGGTTGCGAACTTGAAGCCGTTTCCAGCGAGCTCCTGACCCTTGAAAGTCCAGGTAATACCGTCATTGCTGAAGGTAGTGACAGCGGGATCGGAAGCAGTGAAGCCCCAGCTGTTCATGTCACCGCGGACACCGAAGTTGCTGGCATCGAGGAGAACGATCTGTGCTCCGCCTGCAGCATCGAGGTCGCCGCTCTTGTTGATATCGAGAACGATGTGATACAGACCGGTCTTAGCAACCTTCATTGCAGGAGCGGTATCGCCGGTCTGGAGAGCACCCTTGAGGACAGACTCAGGGTTATCGCCGTAACTTTCGTTGTCGGAAGGGGTCTGGAACTCCTTGAGCTCAGCGCTGTAACGGACCTTCTTGCCAGCCTCGTTGTAGATGAGATAGAACTCCTTGCCGCCCTCGAGAACGATATACTTCTCGAACATACCCTCACGGGATTCCTTGGTAACCTCGTTGACACCTGCGGTCATCACGCAAGTTCCTTTGATATCAGAGCTTCCTGTTGCCTCACCGGCTACATAGAAACCATCCTCAACAACTGCATCCCAGTTAATGTCAGAGTCTTTTCCATTGTTCTTGTTGCAAGAAGCAAGGGAAAGAACCATGAGAGCAGTTGCTCCAAGTACATAAAATACTCTTTTCATAATTGATTTTTTGATTGTTGATTAAAAAGTTTGTATTTGTTAGATTTTAGTAGTTCTAATAACCTTCATTCTGTGTCCATACAGGGTTGCCGGAAGCATCACGCACGGACTTTTCCAGCACCGAGAACGGAATCGGGAACCACTTGCGGTAATCATCCTTGGCAGTAACGAAATCGACATAGTCGCTGTCATTGAACTTGCCGAAGCGGATGAGGTCGCGGCGGCGCATGTTCTCCCATGCAAATTCACGGCCACGCTCGTCGAGAATGCCGTCCAGGGTCAGAGCCTGGGGATAGGCGGCCTCGTAAGCGGCGGCGGGATTGGCATCGTACGCGAAGGCACGCTTGCGAAGAGTCTGGAAATCAGCGCTTGAATATCCGGAAGTACCTGTTCCTCCGCGGAGTATGGCCTCTTCCTTCATCCAAAGCACGTCGGCATAGCGGAAGAGCACGAAGTCGTTCTCGCTGTATTTGTACTTGCCGGCCTTGTCGATTTCATACTTGATGCTGCGGGCTCCCTCAAGGTCCGTAGCCTCGGAAAGGCTGGAGACTTCCTTCACTATGACAGCGTCGGACTGTGCCTCGTCCTTGTCCTTGCAAAGCTTGCCGTCTGCATCATAGATAGGACCGAGGAACCATCCCCACTGCTTGGTGTCGTTGGTGCCGAGACCCTCGTTGCCGGGGCCGCGGACATCGCTGGCAGCATAACGGTCGATGAATGAAGGACGGGCGCAGAAACCGTTCCAAGGGGTCTCAATCATCTTGTAGGTCTTCTGATGGTTGTAATTCAGGGTCAGAAGGGCGATACGGAGCTTGTTGAGCATCATTCCGTCACCGCCTGAACGCTCGTCGATGTCGGCCTCGCCGTTCTCCACGATGACGAAAATGTTCTCGCGGCTGGAGGAGTTGTCAATCTTGAAATTGGCGAAATAATCAGGTTCTATGCTGTATGACCCTGCATCGATAACGGCATCGCAGCAGCGGACCGCATTGGTGTAAAAGTCTGTAGCAGAAGTGATTGCCGAAGTAAACGTGTTGTCAATCTCGATATTGGAAGGAGTGCAGTCGAAAGACTCGGCATTGAGGTACAGACGGGCCAGGAGGGCGTATGCGAAGCCCTGTGTGGCGCGGCCGTAATAGAGGGCACGGGTACCGTCATTAACCTGAGGAAGATTGGGAGCATTCTTCTCCAGGCAGTTGACAAGGTGAGACCAGACCTTGGAAGGCTCCATGAGGGGGTCGTCGGCCTTGTCCACAAATTCCTCAAGATAAGGAATGCGGCCGAAGCAGTCGAAGAGCATGTAATAATAATAGGAACGCATTACTTCCAGCTCGCCTATATACTGTGCAAACACATTTTCAGACATGGAAGCCTTGTTGTTCTCCAGGGTCTTTATGAGTTTGTTGCAGAGCACGGCACCCTGTATGGTAGTGTTCCAGATATTCTTGAAAGCGTTGCCCATCTCGTTCCAGTTGTGGGTATTGAGATTCTTCCAATAACCTCCGTCTTCCCAGTCCTTGTCGGGCATACGTGTAGGATTCAGGCCCTCGTCTGCGGTCAGGGTAACTACGCCCCAATATCCCCAGTGGTCATGCAGCCACTTGACATCTGCATAGCACTGACCCACGAGAAGAGCCACGTTTTCCTCATTGGTCATAAGGTCGGCCGTCGTAGGGCTGCCGTAATTCTTCTCCTCAAGCATAGCGTTGCAGGACGCGAAGAAAGGGAGCGCCAGAGCTGCGGCCATTATAGCGATAATTATCTTTTTCATATCTTCTCGAATTTTAGAACAGGCTGATATTCAAACCGATAAGAATGGTTGCCACAGGCGGATAGAAGGAGCAGTAGTCGATACCGCCATCCCATACGGAGGTAGTGTTGACTTCGGGATCCATTCCGCTGTATCCGGTCAGGGTGAACAGGTTCTGTCCGGTGAGGTAGAGCCTTGCGGACTGGATGTACTTGTTCTCCTTGATCCGGAAAGTGTAGCCGATGGTGAGATTGTCGAGCTTCATGTAAGAGCCGTTCTCAAGGAAGTAGTCGGAGAAGTGGGCCTTCTGGGTCAGGGTGGTATTGGCACCTGCGACATCCTTCATGAAAACGTTCTTGCTGTTGGCTGACATAGGACCGTAAGCCCAGCGGGTTACGTTCAGAATCTTGTTGCCCACGACACCGCGGAGGAACATGGTGAAATCCCAGTTCCTGAAACGGACGGTGTTGTTCCATCCGTATGTGAACAGAGGCTGTGCATTGCCTATGACCTGACGCTGGGACTCGACTGCATTGGCATCGGAAACGTTGCCGCCTGCAGGAGTGTAGTAATACCAATCGCCGGTGCTGGGATTGATACCCATGAACTTGTAGCCGTAGAAGGAGCCGACGGGCTGACCCTCGACAAGAATCTGGGTATTGGTGTTCATGATACCGTTCTCACCCACGCCGCCGGAAGTGGTCTCCGTGTAGTTGAATCCCTTGGAAGGGTCGGACAGGGAGGTAATCTTGTTGCGGTTGAAGGAAATGGTAGGAGTCGTGGTCCAGGTCACTTCCTTGGTCTGCACGGGGACGAAACTCACATTGAGTTCGACACCGAAACTGTCCATCTTGCCGGCATTGGCAAGAAGGGTAGTGTACTGGTAAGGAGGAGTAGGCACCTCATAGTCCCAGAGCAGGTCGGCGGTATGGCGGTAATAAACATCCAGGCTACCGTATATCCTGTTCTTCAGGAAAGCGAAATCGACACCGAAGTTGTACTCGTATTTCTTCTCCCAGCGAAGGTCGGGATTGACATTCTGGGAAACGGTATATGTATAAACGTAAGCACCGTTGTACCAGAAGGTTCCGCCGTTGGAGAGAAGTTCCACGCTGCGAAGGTCGCTGCCAAGGTTGTTACCCGTGACGCCGAAACCGGCCCTCACTTTGAGGTCGTCCACCCACTGGGCCTTGCTCATGAAGTCCTCGCCGCTGACTCTCCAACCTGCGCTCACTGCGGGGAACCAGCCCCACTTGTTGTTGGCACCGAAACGGGAAGAACCCTCGCGGCGTATTGAAGCGGAAAGCAGGTATTTCTCCTTGTAATTGTAGTTGGCACGGGCGAACTGGGCGATAAGGGTGTTGGAGTTGCGGGTCGAACCGAGTTCCATGTACTTCTTGGAAGCGTCTCCGTTGCCCATCTGGTAGTACTTCATGATGTCGGGTGCGGCAAAGCCCTTGTTGGCCATGTCGCTTCCGTCATAGAAGAAGTTCTGGTAGGATACGCCTGCCACGGCTGCGATGCTGTGTCCGTTGAAATTGCGGGACCAGTCGGCGGTCAGTTCGAACAACTTGTTGAAAGAGGTGTTGTTGCTGCGTCCGGCCTTGCCTGAACCGGCGGCATCCGTGTTGATGACCTTGTTGTACCAGTAGCTGGCGTTGTCGCCTTCCTCAAGGGCTGCGAAACCGCTGACCTTCAGGCCCTGGACAGGCTTGATGTTAACGGTAGCCTTGATGCTGCCGCGGAAGAAGTTGCCGTTGCCGTAGGACTCCTTCTGGTTCATGTTCTCGACAGGGTTGACGAATCCTGTTTCTTCGCTGCGCCAGAAGTAACCGTTGGGAGTGGTCTCGTCATAGACGGGATAGGTAGGATTCAGCAGGGCCGCATTCTTGAAATCACCGCAGAAATAGTCGTTGCGGTAGTGCATGTAGCTGAGGTCGTACTGGAGGTCGAGCCAGCCGTCGAGGGCCTTCTGTCCTGCGGCTATCTTGGCCATGATTTCCTGGCGGTTGGTGTTCTTGGCTATACCCTGGGCATCCTTGTAATTGAGGGAAGCGCGATAGTTGAACTTGCTGGAAGAACCGACGATAGCCACATTGTGGTTGTGGGCGATAGCGGCGGTGCGGGTCACTTCCTTCATCCAGTCAGTGCTGTAGGTTTCACCTGCAGGGCCTGTATAGACATTGCCCACAGCCTTGCCACCGGAAAGTTCTGCAAGATTGCGGAACTCCTCTGCCGTAGCCATACCTGTGCCATGGTTGCGGAAGGAAACGGAACCGTAGCCCGAATACTCCACGCGGGTGTGGGCGGTCTCTGAGAATGCATCGCCCCTCTTGGTGGTGATGATGATAACGCCGTTGGTACCGCGGGTACCGTAGATAGCGGCGGCGGAACCGTCCTTGAGGACATCCATCGATGCGATTTCATCGGAAGAAATGTTGTCGATGTTGCTCACGGGAACACCGTCCACGATAAACAGAGGTGAGGTACCTGTACCCTTGTCCAGAGTGGAGAATCCACGAATCTGGATGTTGTAGCCTGTCTGGGTAGGGTCGGAAGTGGTCTTGATGACATTCAGACCGGCAACCTTGCCCTGAAGCAGACCCATGGGGTTGGTCTTGACACCGGCGTTGAAGTCCTCGCTCTTGATGGAAGCGACGGAACCGGTGACCTCCTTTTTCTTCTGGGAACCGTAACCGATGACGACGGTCTCCTCCAGCATCTCGTTGTCCTCCTTGAGGGTGATGAGAGCGGGGACCTCGGAAGCCACAAAGGTCTGAGTCTTGTAACCTATGCAGCTCACTTCGACAATGGCTGATGCCCCTGAAACATAGAATTCGAAGTCTCCGTCAAGGCCTGTGGAAGTACCTGTGGAAGTACCCGCTTCGAGCACGGTGGCACCGATGACGGGTCCGTAAGTATCTTCGACAACGCCCTTCACCAGGTACTTGTCCTGGGCGGAGACGGACGCGGAAAACGCCATTGCGGCGATGATTCCGGCTATTGTCAAAATCCTTTTCATTGAAAAATATTAGTTTAGTTTGTCTGTTTCTTTGTATTGATGAGTCCGACCGAGAGGGAGCCCAGGACGAGGAACACGGCCGCCACTATGAACATGGCGGGCTGGGAGCCTCCTACAAGGCTGATCACAAGACCGCCGGTGGCTGCCGCGACTATCTGGGGAAGGCAGATGGTGCAGTTGAACAGGCCAAGGTAGGAACCCATGTAGGGACTGCCTTCGAGAGCCGTTGTCAGCAGGGCGAAAGGCAGGGCGAGCATTGCGGCCCAGGCCGTTCCGATAAGGAAGTAACTGACGAAGAGGGCATACTGGTTATGCACGAACATCACCGAGGCGAAGCCTGCGGCTCCGACAAGGAGGCTGACCACGTATGCCAGCTTGACATTCTTAAAACGCGGAATCACGAGGGCCCAGAGGATGGAACCTATTGCCTGTATGGCGAACACTACGCCCACCCAGTTGCCGGCGGCCTGATACTGCGCCGACGAGGTGACGAGGGTGCCGTTTTCATCCACGGGACAGCCGAAGCAGTTCTGGGCTATGGCTCCGTTGGAATATGTCCACATGTAAAGGAAGGCTGCCCAGCAGAAGAACTGCACAAGACCGACGGTCCAGAAGGCCTTCGGGGCCTTCACGAGCAGCTTCATGAGGCCTTCGCCCTTCTGGGACTGCTGCTTGGAGAGGTCTATTCCGTGGAACTCGGCATACTCCTTGGGAGGCATCTCCTTGACCTTGAAGAAGGTGAAGAGCACGCATAGGATAAGTATGGCCGCTCCGCAGTAGAAGGAATATATCACAGAGTCGGGAATGACTCCTTCCGGGGCTTCGTTGGCTATTCCTATCCACGTAAAGAATATAGGGAAGAGATAGCCGACCAGGGAGCCTGCGTTGCACAGGAAACTCTGTATGGAATAGGCCTCGGTCTTCTGCTCGTCGCCGACCATGTCGCCCACCATCATCTTGAAGGGCTGCATGGCCACATTGATGGAGGTGTCAAGGAAAATCAGCGAGAACAGACCGAACCACATGGCCATGTTCAGGCCGAGGAACAACCGGCTTGAAAAATGCAGGCTGCCTGCGTTGGGCAGGAAGACCATCACCAGCACGGCTATTATCGCGCCTATGAGGAGATAGGGCTTGCGACGGCCCATGCGGGTCCATGTCCTGTCGGAATACTTGCCGATGAGGGGCTGGACTATCATACCCATGAGGGGCGGCAGAATCCAGAAGAAAGAGAGCTGATGGGGATCGGCTCCCAGGGTCGCAAAGATGCGGCTGATATTGGCGCTCTGGAGAGCATAGGCAATCTGGACTCCGAAGAAACCGAAGCTCAGATTGAACATCTGCCAGAAGCTAAGTTTGTTGGTTTTACTGCTCATAAAATATGTGGCAAATCGTGCAAAGTTACAAAATCATTTTCAAAACGCCATTGATTAGCAAGGTTTTTTAACCTATATGGGCTATATACCGCGTCCGGAGGCCTTCACAAGGGCATGCAGGTGGGAATTGAAATCAGTCTGCTCCTGTAGCTGCTCAAGGGTAAGATGCATGCGGTAACGCCAGTAATAGCGCGGAATGGCAGGCACGTTGATGCGCTCGTCGGAAGGATTGCCCTGATAGCGTACGCCGCCGTCAATTGACAGCCAGTCCTGCAGAGGAAGCACGGTCAGCATGGCAGGTGACTTAAGGTGCGAATCCACTATCTTCTCGCACACCCACGGCTCGCAATACCACGGCACTTCTCCGCTGCAGCCGAGCATGTTGTAGTAGAAATGGGCCGTAACCTCGCGGTCTTCCTCCCACCATGCCCTCAGGGGGCTGGTATCGTGGGTGCCGGTAGCGCATACGCAATAATAAGGGTATGCTGCGGGGTTCGCGAACTCCTCTGTGACCGACTTGGGCATACGCTGAATCTCAAGAGACAGCACTCCAAGTTCGCTCATTGCCGAAGGCACGCAGTCGGGAATCATTCCAAGGTCCTCGCCGCAGGTGAGCATGTCGGTGGTGCCCAGCAGGGAAGGCAGCTTGAACATGGCCGAATCCTTCCAGAACTGATTGTGTCTCTTGTAGAAGAAATCGTTGTACAGGGCGTTGTAGCGGTCTTTCTGCCAGCCGTCCAGCCAGCCGTACATACCTGTATTCTGACCGCCGATGCGGGGATGGTAATAGCCCTGCCGCCTGGGATCTTCGATAAACAGCACGTTTGTCTCGTCTCCGTCCGGAGTGCTGAGGCGCACGGGGTCGAAGCCCATGCCGCGAAGCTCGTCTCCGCTGTATGGCAGAGCGGGGCTGAAATGGCCCATGAGGCCGCTCTTGTACCTGGCAGGAATCTCCCATATACGGAAGAATCCGAGGATATGGTCTATTCTGAAAGCGTCGAAATACTCGCTCATCTTGCGCATGCGGGCCTTCCACCAGGCAAAGCCGTCCTCGGACATTTTCTCCCAGTTGTACGTAGGGAAGCCCCAGTTCTGGCCGTCCGCGGAGAATGCATCCGGCGGTGCTCCCGCCTGCGAATCCATGTGGAAGAGTTCGGGATATGCCCAGGCATCCACGCTGGTGCGGCTTATTCCTATGGGAAGGTCGCCCTTGAGGCCCACTCCCCTTTTGTGCGCATAGGTCACGACATCCTTGAGCTGCTTGTCAAGATGGTATTGTTCGAAGCAGTAGAAGCCTGTCTCGCCGGGATGTTCGGCAGCATACTTTTTGGCCTTTGCCAGAGTATATTTTGCATATTTGCCCCACTTGGAAAAGTCGGGGGTGGAGAATTCGTCACGCAGGCAGCTGAAAACGGCATACGGAATCAGCCAGTGGTCGTTGGCCTGGCGGAAAGCCTTGTACTGCTGCGATGCCTCCAGCTTCGCCCCGCTCTGGGCGTATGCGCGGCGCAGCAGGCGTGCCTTTTCGTTGTTCACCCTCTCGTAATCCACGGCGGGAAGGGCGTTAAGTTCCTCTTGCAGAGCCTTGTAGGCCTTATCGACCCTCACTCCGGCATCCGGCAGGCTGATGAACTGAGGATGCAGGGCGAAGGTGGAATTGGCATTGTACGGATAGGAATCCTGCCATGTGCCCGTCATGGTGGTGTCGTTGATAGGAAGCAGTTGCAGAAGATTCTGTCCGGTGAGAACCGCCCAGTCCACAAGTTTCTTTATATCAGCGAATTCGCCTATGCCGAAACTGCTTTCGGTCTTGAGCGAGAACACGGGAACTGCAGTACCTGCGCCCCTCCAGGGCATATCGGGGAAGGAAACTGCCATGGCCCTGACCTCATGCACTTCCGGGACTGCCTGGATGTGGTTGGAAGAATTCTCCCAGACCACGGCTTCGCCTGTTTTCTTGTTTATTATCAGGAACTTGTATTCAAACTTTTCCTTGACATCGAGGGTGATTCTCCACTCCGGAGCGAATTCGTCGGACAGCGGCAGGAACTTTTTCCATTTGCCCAGAGCCTTCGAACTGCCGGCTATGGCTACCACCTGGTCGCTGCGCACCTGCGGGGCAGTCAGAATCAGGGTCAGGTTGCCGATTCCCTTGTCCGGGGTCCTCTTTTCGCGGCGGAAAACCACCTCCGTAAAGAACTGGCTGCAGAAGGGGGAATTGCCGCAGCCGTCGTTCCATCTGTCATATATTTCGAGATCCTTGCCCTGCGGAGCATGGTGGCTGCGCCATTCCCTGCGGACGCTAACGCCGTCCCTTCGGACCTCATAACAATATTCTTCGGCTATGGAAGGAAGTGCCGCCTTCCAGAGGCCAGCGCCGGAATATTCCATATCCACGGCTTTCCTGCCGCCCAGGAGGACTATACGCTCTCCCCAGACAGTATTGTATTCAAGAGTGATGTTTACCATATATAAGTGTCATCAAATGTGTTATGCAAATATAACATAAAATACGATAAATTGTTTTAACTTTGTAAAAAATATGAGTTTGTACAGTTACTTCAGAATTTCAAAGCCATCCCCCTCGAAGGTTGCGCCCGGTAGTTTGACAGCATAATTTTCGATTTTTTTGTTAGAAGTCCCTGTGGGGGCTTTTTTTTGTCAAATATTATTTTTATATTTGTGGTATATAAAGGTATATATTACAGATATGAGACTTATTGTCAAGCAAAGCG
>JAFVCK010000070.1 GCA_017479265.1 Bacteroidales bacterium
TCGGGTCTTACCCATTTGCAGAGATTGAGAACCGCCCGGCTCCATTGTCCTTTAGTTAAACTTTCAATATCGGCATAAATTTACTATTTTTGTCGTACAAACCTTGATACAGAAAACTAAACTGCAAATCTAAGGTTTGCATATTATGAAATTGGAAGAAGCCATAGTTTACCTCCTGGCCAGCTCCGGCCGACGGCATCTACGTTATCAACGTGGGCGGGTATATCGGCCAGAGCACCCGCAGCGAAATAGAATACGCCCGCAGCCAGGGCAAGACCGTTGAATACTTAGAGGAACCCTAGCCCATGGACACCCCAAAAATCTCCAAACTTCTCCGCCGGATGAAACTCCTCACCGGGAACGTGAGCCGCACCATCGACTCGCTCTCCGAGGAACTGGGCGTCACACAACCTTGCAATAATTTGTCCCAGATAACAAATGATGCTATTTTTGTAAAAATGTATCTGTATGGAAAAAGATAATAACGAATTAGTTCCCAGCCCCGAAAACACTGGCGACATCATTATCTTCAAGAGCGAAGATGGTTCGGTTCATGTGGATGTCGTTTTCAGTGGGGATACTGTATGGCTCACCATGGACAGCATGGCAGAGCTGTTTGGCAAAGCCCGCTCTACAATCAACGAGCACATCCTGAATATCTTCGAAGAAGGTGAGCTCAAGGAAGAGGAATCAGTGAGAAAAATCGGAATTTCCGATTTTTCCACAAAACCCACCAATTACTACAACCTGGATGTCATCATTTCTGTCGGCTATCGAGTCAAGTCGATCCGTGGCACACAGTTCCGTATATGGGCCACAAAGCGATTGAACGAATATATCCGCAAGGGCTTCACGATGGATGATGAGCGGCTGAAGGAATTGGGTGGTGGCGGCTACTGGAAAGAACTCCTGCAGCGGATTCGGGACATCCGTGCATCCGAGAAGGTCTTCTATCGCCAGGTGCTGGATATCTATGCAACAAGTATCGATTATGACCCCCACGCTGAGATATCCATCGCTTTTTTCAAACAGGTGCAGAACAAGATTCATTATGCCGTACACGGACAGACAGCCGCCGAAGTTATCTATTCCAGAGCAGATGCAGAAAAAGAGTTTATGGGCCTGACCACCTTTAAAGGCAACCGTCCTCACCTCGCTGATGCAATCGTAGCCAAGAACTATCTCTCGGAGAAAGAGCTACGCTCGCTGGGCCAGTTAGTTTCCGGTTATCTTGATTTCGCGGAGCGAAAGGCGGAGCGCCATGAACCCATGACAATGGAAGATTGGGCCAAGCATCTGGATAACATCCTTACCATGAACGGAGAGCAACTTCTCATCGGCGCTGGAAAGATAAGCCACAAACAGGCGCTTGAAAAGGCTACTGATGAATACAAAAAGTATCAGCAGAAGACACTTAGTGACGTAGAAAGGGATTATCTGGACTCCATCAAATTGCTCGAAGAGAAGAACAAGGAAGCCTAGCCTATGGACACCCCGAAAATCGCTGAAAATTTAAGCGAACTTTTGGGCTAATCTGATACAAACCTTAGATTTGCAGCGTAGTTTTCTGCATCAAGGTTTGTACGACAAAAATAGTAAATTTATGCCGATATTGAAAGTTTTAGTTAACTTTCTCGAACTTGTATCCCAGACGGCAGAGCTCGATGGCGGCGCCGATCTTGAACATCACTTCAGCCGTGGCAAGAAACATCCTGTAGGCTTCCGCAGTCCCAGGTTCGGGACACTCCCGCAAAAGGAAATGATACGCATTGGCGGCACAGGACTGCATGGCCGGTACGCTGTGCTTTCGGTCCTTCAGGATGGTATCCGTGATATGGTCGTCCATGTCATCAAACCCCCGCTCCCCCAGGAAGTACGAGTAGGTGACATCCATATACCTGGCCCAGTCCTTGTCCCAGAGAAAGGCCACGGCCATCCCGAGATAACCTGCGCAGCCCAGGCAGAACTCGGGATATGAGTTAAAGTTGCGGACGGCATCGACATAGAATGATGGGGCATAGCGTAGCCAGGCTTCGTCTATGTCCGGAGTGGAAAGCAGCGTTCCTTTCAGGAGCCCTGCCGCCGTGCTGGTCTCAAGGAGATAATCCTGAAGCCGCTCTTTGAATGTCTTATCGTTTTCTTGCTGCATAAAATTGTTCCAATGATTTCTTGATGCCGTCTTCCGGAAGGGATAACCCCTCTTTGAAGACAGAGATGCCGCCGTCCTTTGCCGACGGATGCCAGTTGCCGACAATCTCGCCATCGAGAGCGGCCACATGTCGGAAAATGCCTTTCTTGTCGTGGGCGTGATGCGCATGGTCGGGGTGAAGAACCACATCGCGGCTCTTGTAGCCGATGAGGTATTCATCGTATGAGGGAAGAAGGAGGACGTTCCCGCTACGGAATCCTTTCGTGCGGCTCTCTTCGTGAAGATAGTACTCCCTGCCGCCTTGCTTGATTGTCCGGATGGCATCCCCACATGCAGCAATCCCCCGTTTGCAATCCCTCCCGCTGAGGCCGGACCACCAGATGAAATCCTCCAGCGTTGCGGGGCCGTGGCTGCGGAAATACTTCCTCGTGAGCCTCCCGAGGGCGTCGTCCTTGTCAAACGGCACTGCCTCTCCGATTCGCTGGGACACGAGCATATACGTGCTTTTGTCGGCCAGAGGCCCGCTGCAGATAAGACCTTCAAGCTCAGCTATCCGCAGATGGAAGCTATAGAAGAGCCTTTCCTCCGGGACTCCGTTTGCACGCAGATAATCTGTGATTTCCTGCTCTGTTAAACAACCTCGCTCCCCGAGTACCTTCTCAATAAGAGAGAGTATCCGGGTCTTGTCGGATTGATTGAGCCGATGACCTCCGGCGGCAGCCCAGCCGTTCAGAACGGAAAGACCCTTGTCGTATATGACCCGCCTGATCCAGTGATAATCCTCCGCAGGGACGATCTGCCAGGTGCATCGTAGAAGGTGGGCGCGAATGATTCGGCCCTCGTTGAATGACTTCTCGAAAGCCTTGAAAGATGGCCTCTTTGTCCGCATCGACACGGCCCAGCGCATCGAGCGCGGATCCTGCGCCTGTATGGCGCCAAACCACGACACCACCTCCGCAGGCTCTTTGAACTGCGGAGAAACGAGCTGCTGGCTCAGGAGACGTGCGGAAACGGGGTTCAAACTGAAAGGATGGTTTGGGATTCAATGATGTGTACTCCGGTCTTCCCTGACTTGGCGAGACGAATCATAGCCGCGGCTACTTCTTCCGTCGGCATGGGCTTCCATGAGCGCAAAAGGCCGGTGTCAAGCCCGCGGACGGCGGAGCCTACCATCGCCTCGTTTTCATAGTACTGGGCTGTGTCCAGAGAACGGTATCCCACGCTATACAAAGTCTATACTGGCACTAAATCATGTGCAAACTTTTATTTGATATAATCTTCTACTTGTGCCTTCAAGGCAGGGAGGTCTGTTTTGATAACATCCCACAGTGTTGCAAACGTCCAATGTCTCTAACTGGCTCTCTCATATACCAATACTTTATCTCTTTCGGTGCTTTCGCGGGCAAAAGGCAGGATATTACCATCAACGACAAGGTCAACGGAACGGCCAAGAAGCTTTTCCAAATCGACAATCATGCCAAAAAACTGCAATCCCAGATGGGTGCCGGGCGTAAGCGCCACAAGGATATCCACGTCACTACTACCGGTTTCTTCTTCCCTGGAGAAAGAACCGAACACCCAAGCTTTCTCAACCGGCTTGGTTTTAAAATAGTTACTGATTATTCCTTGTACTTTTGCATCCATGCGGCAAGGCTTTTTGCAAAAGTACAAAAGATTCCAATCATTTCAAAATAGCATCGCCTAATATCGCTCTTTCCGAATTGCATGCCGCTATGATAGAATATCATTCAGAAAATAAGTATCTTTGCAGTCTATGGTATTGTATCTGACAGGGAGTCCGACCCGGTACGGGGAGGAGAGTTTTACGCGGGACAACGGTTTTCTTGACGATGTCAAGGCGGAGTTGCACGCAGTGTCGCCGCGTCCTAACGTGCTGCTTGTGAGCGCAGCACCGGACGACGTGGCATTCACGGACTCGGTGCTGAAGGGCATGTCCGACTGTATTCACGCCTCAGGCATAGAGACTGCCCGAATCATAATGCTGGACCGCCGCAACGCCGGCCAGGCCGCCAAGCTTGTGAAATGGGCGCACTGGATAATACTCTGCGGCGGCCATGTGCCGACCCAGAACCGCTTCCTTCACGAAATAGGTCTGCGTGAGGAACTTAAGGGCTTTGACGGAGTGGTAATGGGATGCAGCGCGGGCAGCATGAACTGCGCCGACAGGGTATATTCCCATCCCGAACTGCCCGGTGAAGTGATTGACCCGGGATACAAGCGCTGGCTCCGTGGCCTCGGACTCACTGACATACAGATAATTCCCCATCTGGGACAGGTACGAGATGCCTGCGTAGATGGCAAGCGCCTTTTCGAAGACATAGCCTTCCCGGACAGTTGGGGCCATAGTTTCTACACCTTCCGCGACGGCGGCTTCATCAAGGTAAAAGACGGCCGCAGCACCCTTTACGGCGAGGCATACGAAATCTCCCGGGGCAGCATGCGCCGCATTTGCGAAGAAAATAAAACATACCCGTTTATGAACTTGATATTCATTTCCCCGCATTTCCCCGAAACCTACTGGCACTTCTGCGCAGGAGCCAGGGCCAACGGGGTCAACGTGCTGGCGATAGCCGACACCCCTTACGAAAACCTTTCCCCGGAACTCCGGGCGAATATAACTGATTATTACAGGGTTAACAACCTTGAAGACTATGGCGAAATGTACCGTGCCGTAGCATGGTTCGCCCACAGGTACGGCAAG
This sequence comes from Bacteroidales bacterium, assembly GCA_017479265.1. Classification (GTDB taxonomy): domain Bacteria; phylum Bacteroidota; class Bacteroidia; order Bacteroidales; family UBA932; genus Cryptobacteroides. The sequence goes on from JAFVCK010000070.1 coordinate 4,872, forward strand.
ATTGACTGGATAGAATCCAACAACGAGTACTGGCTCGAACAAGATGCCCGCCTTCGCACGGACTTCAACGTGGGCACCGGCCTTCACACCGACCGCATAGCCTCGATCCGGAACAAGTCCGAAATGAAAAAGTACTACGCCCTTGGCGGCATTCCCACCGCAAGGCAGATAAAAGGCTCCGAAGGACCGGAGGCCGTAAAGGCCTTCACCGCCAGGACGGGATATCCCGTCATCGCCAAGCCCGACAGCGGAATGGGAGCCGGCGGCACCTTCAAGATATGCTCCGACGAGCAGCTGGAAGGCTGGTTCAGGGAGCATCCGGATTACGGCCTGTTCGTTTTTGAAGAGTTCATAACCGGCCTCCTGGTGAGTTACGATGCCATTTACAACTCCCGCATGGAGCCGATTTTCGAGAACAACAGCGTTTTCCCCACGCCCATTATGGAAATAGTCCACGACAATCTGGACACCTGCTATTATACCAACAAGACCGTCCCTGCGAAACTCGCCCGGATAGGCCGCCGCACCGTCAAGGCCTTCGGAATCAAGAGCCGCTTCGTGCATCTGGAGTATTTCCAGCTGGACCGCGACCGCGAAGGACTGGGCAAAAAAGGCGACTACGTCGGCCTTGAAGTCAACATGAGGCCGCCGGGAGGCTTTACCCCCGACATGATGAACTACGCCCATTCCACCGATGTCTTCCAGATTTGGGCTGACATGGTGGCCTTCGACGAGGCCAGGAAGGGGCAGGGAGAGCAGTTCTACTGCGCATACGCCGCAAGGCGCGATGCCCACACATATAAGCATAGCCATCAGGAAGTCATGGAGCATTACGGGAATGTGATATGCTTTAACGGCAGGGTCCCGCAGGCCCTTTCCGACGACCTTGGCGATACGGCCTATATGGCCCGCCTCGCAAGCAAGAAGGAAATAGAGGCATTCTTCAAGTATATTACCGACAAGGCATGAAAAGATTAGGCTCGGTGCTGATGGCCGCCCTCTTTGCAGCGGCCTGCGGCCAAGGTGTGCCACAGGTGGAAGAAGGTGTAAGCGAGGCACTTGCGCAGTTCCGCAAAGAGACTGTTTCAGATGTTTCATATACTCTGGAATTCAGCATTCCCGACAGCCTGCACTCTCCTGTGACGGGCCGGGAGACCTTGCAGTTCAGCCTCGAAAAAAGGGTCCCGGTGCAGCTGGACTTCCGTGGCGAAAAGCTGCTCTCCCTTACTGTCAACGGAACGGAAATAGCCCCGGAATGCACTCTGGAGCATATAATCCTGCCACGTGCCGCTCTCGTAGGTGGTCTCAATACCGTGGAAATGACCTTTGTCAGCGGCGACCGTTCCCTTAACCGCAGCGAAGAATATCTCTATACCCTGTTCGTTCCGGACAGGGCGCGTACGGTATTCCCGTGCTTTGACCAGCCCGACCTCAAGGCCAGCTTTGAACTGTCGCTGGAAATACCCTCCTCGTGGGTGGCGGTGTCCTGCGGCTCCAAGGTGTCCGAGACTATGTCTGAAGGCCGTAAACATCTGGTTTTCAAGAAGACAGCTCCGCTCAGTACATATCTTTTTGCCTTTTCAGCAGGGCGTTGGCAGGTGCAGACGCGCTACCGTGGCGACGAGCCCATGAGCGTATATTACCGTGAGACGGACCCCTCGAAGACCGCCCAGATTGACGACATATTCGACCAGGTCCGTGCCTCGCTGGACTGGCTGGAAGAATACACGGGAATAGCCCGTCCTTTCGAAAAATACGATTTCGTCATAGTGCCGGGCTTCCAGTTCGGCGGAATGGAGCATCCCGGGTGCATACTTTTCAATGATAAAAGGATGTTCCTCAGCGCTGCTCCGACCACTCCCGAAAAGCTTTCCCGCATAGAACTGATAGCCCACGAGACTTCTCACCTGTGGTTCGGAGATGCCGTCACGATGCGCTGGTTCAATGATGTTTGGACCAAGGAAGTGTATGCCAACTATTTCGCGGCTCAGATATCCGGGCCCATGTTCCCGGAGGTGAACGCTCCGCTGCGCGATTTTCGCAATTTTACCATTCCTGCCTGGGCCGAGGACCGTACGGCGGGGACCAATGCCATACGCCGTCCCCTGGACAATCTTTCGCGGGCGGGGCTGATATATGGCAATATTGTATATGACAAGGCTCCTGTTGTGATGCGAATGCTGTCCGACCTGCTTGGGTCCGGGCCGTTCCGAGATGGAATCAGGGAGTATCTTGGCAAGTTCATGTACGGCAATGCTACCTGGGACGACCTTGTGGCTGTCCTGGACAGCCATACGGACCTGGACCTCGCCGCCTGGAGCAAGGTCTGGGTGTCAGAGAAAGGTATGCCTGTTATAAAGTATTGTGTATCAGACGATATGCTGACCGTGACGCAGGAGGACCCCTTTGGCCGCTCTTTGGTATGGCCGCAGTATATCACCTTTGGAGATGCCTCGGGTGCCGTTACAAAAAGAGTCTGGTGTGATGCCGCCAGTGTGAGCGTGCCTCTCGGAGATGATGCTTCTGTTGCGGTGCTGTTTCCCAATATGGATGCCCTTGCATACGGCAGGTTCATTCTTGACCAGGATATCTTCGACGCTGGAATACAGGCACTTGCAGACATTGGCGGCATAGACCGGAGGCGCAGCTGTGTTCCCGACCGGCCAGAATCCCGCCTGTCGCTTATGGCCACCCTTTTCGAGAACAGGAACCTCGGCCCCGAAGCCCTGGCACGCGCCATCGCCGCCCTGGTCCAGAGAGAATCCGACCCTCTTGTAGCCTCTGCGGGGGTGTCCTACCTGCGCACTATGTCCGTGCATGGCAGCCTTGCAGGCAATCCCTTGATAGAGAATTCTTTACGGGACATTGCCGACAATATGGCCCTGGCTCCGGAGATACGCCTTCAGGCATTCCGCGCCTTAGTCGGGATATTCCGCAGCGATGGCGGGCTATGGGATGCCTTCGAGAAGGCTCAGGGCTATAAAGGCCTGGTACTCAGCACTCGGGATTATATCAATATGGCATATCAACTGGCGTTGAGATATCCCTCCCGCTATGAAAGGATACGCGAAATGGAGGAGGCCCGTCTTGCGGGCAGCGCCGACCTTCTCAGGGAATTCAGATATATCTACCGCGCTGCGACCCCGTCTAAGCCGGACAGGGACCGCCTTTTCGAGGAGCTGCTGGAGCCTTCCAACCGTGCAGTAGAGCCGTGGGCCGCCTCTGCACTTTACCTGCTAAACCACCCTCTGCGCCAGAGCGAGGCCCTGGACTACATAATTCCCGCCCTTGCGGAACTGCCTGAAATTCAGCGTACCGGCGACATATTCTTTCCAAAGGACTGGGCTGTCAGCCTGCTGGAAGGCCACAACAGCCCGGAGGCGGCAGCCATGGTTAAGGCGTTCCTGGCAACGAATCCAGACTTCCCTCCCATGCTGAAGGACAAATTGCTGCAATCAGCCGACCACCTTCTGTCTCTTGGGCTATATTAGGAACAATAAAAAATAACCTGCACCACCTGAACCCGTGGCCACCCTCGGCCACGTAAGAGGGAGGGGCCCGCCGCTTTGCGGTGGGAGGGGCCAGGCAAAGCCTGGAGGTTCATGGTGATGCAGGTTATTTTTTTATTCTAGACAAAAAAACGTCCGGAGCGTCAGTTCCGGACGTTTGTACTAATATAGAGATATCGATTATTCCTGGATAGCAGCGATGCCGGGAAGAACCTTACCTTCGATAGCCTCAAGCATTGCGCCGCCTCCGGTAGAAACATAGCTCACCTTGTCGGCATAGCCCATCTGGGTCACTGCTGCAACTGAGTCGCCGCCGCCAACGAGGGTGTAGGCACCGTTCTTGGTAGCCTCTGCGAGGTCCTCTGCAATCTGGAGGGTACCCTTTGCGAAGGCAGGAAGCTCGAATACGCCCACAGGACCGTTCCAGAGGATGGTCTTGGATGCGAGGATGACTTTCTTCCATATCTCGAGGGTAGCGGGAGCGGCATCCATTCCTTCCCAACCGTCAGCGATGTTGTTGGTATCGAATATCTGTTGGGGAGTATCGTTGTCGAATGCCTGGCCGGCTACGGTCTGAACTGACAGATAGACATTTACGCCCTTTTCCTTGGCCTCGGCGAGAATTGCGAGTGCATCGGGAATGAGCTCGTCCTCATGGAGAGAGAGGCCGATTTTGCCGCCCTGGGCCTTGATGAAGGTATAGCCCATACCGCCGCCGATGATGAGGTTGTCAACCTTGCCGACGAGGTTCTTCAGAACAGCCAGTTTGGAGGATACCTTGGAACCGCCGATGATAGCGGTAAGAGGCCTCTGGGCGTTCTTGAGGACATTGTCGATAGCCTTGATTTCGCCTTCCATCAAATAACCGAACATCTTGTCGTTGGGGAAGTATTCGGCGATGAGGGCTGTTGAGCCGTGTGCGCGGTGTGCGGTACCGAAAGCATCGTTGATATAGCAGTCGGCGTAGGAAGCGAGCTTCTTGACGAACTCCTTCTGGCTTGCCTTAACAGCGGCCTTTGCTGCCTTTTTCTCCTCGTCGGAAGCATCCTCTGCAAGACCTCTGGGCTTGCCCTCTTCCTCTGCGTAGTAGCGGAGGTTTTCGAGCAGAAGGACCTCGCCGCTCTTCAGTGCAGCAGCCTGTGCGTCAGCCTTCTGGCAATCCTCGGCAAACTGGACGGGCACTCCGAGGCACTCGCTTACGCGTGCTACGATGTGCTTGAGGGAGAACTTGGGATCGACCTTCTTGGGACGTCCCAGGTGGGACATGATGATAAGAGCGCCGCCGCCCTGAAGAACTTTCTTGAGGGTAGGGATGGCCCTGCGGATGCGGGTATCGTCTGTAATTTCGAAATTTTCGTTCAGAGGAACGTTGAAATCAACTCTCACGATGGCCTTTTTGCCGGCGAAGTTGTAGGAATCAATGTGCTGTTGCATAATTATGTATTAAAATAAATTTCGGTTTTATCCTCGCAAAGTTAGCAAATTTCTTGCAGTTTAGTAACTTTGCACTTGAAAAACGACTATTATGACAATAGAATACCCTTCGGAGCGTTGGAAAGACTATGCCCTGATAGACAGCGGCAATGGTGAAAAGCTGGAAAGATACGGCTCCATCTTTATGTCCCGTCCCGAGCCTAAGGCTCTGTGGGACAAGACTATGAGCCAGGATAAATGGGATGCTGCCATACATACCCGTTTCCGCCCCGGAGCCGGCTTTGGCAAGGCCGGAAAGGAGGAAAGCGGCACCTGGGAGCGCCTTCGCCGTATGGATGACCAGTGGCAGATAGGATATAAACTCAAGGACGGTCCTGCAATGGCCCTGCGCCTGGGCCTTACCTCCTTCAAGCATGTAGGAGTATTCCCCGAGCAGGCCCCCAACTGGGAGTATATCTACTCCAGCGTACGCGCCCTCGGCGGCAGTCCCAAAGTACTCAATCTTTTCGCATACACCGGCGGCGCATCGCTTGCAGCCAAGGCTGCCGGGGCTGATGTTACGCATCTTGACTCTGTGCGTCAGGTAGTTACATGGGCCAGGGACAATATGGAAAGAAGCGGAATGGACGGTATCCGCTGGGTCGTCGAGGATGCTCTGAAGTTTGCGCGTCGCGAAGAGCGCAGGGGCAATCTCTACCAGGGAATAATCATGGACCCTCCGGCATACGGCCATGGCCCTGACGGCGAGAAGTGGAAGCTGGACGAGCTGCTTTTCGACCTTCTGAAGACCGTAGGCCATATACTGGCCCCAAGGGACAGTTTTCTGGTGCTGAACCTCTATTCCAACGGCTACTCCGCCATGCTCGGCGAGACCCTTGTCCGCCAGGCATTCAAACCCGGTCCGGGGGCTGTCATTGAGAGCGGCGAACTGGCCCTGAGGGACAGCTATGGCAAGGTTCTCCCTCTTAGCATATTTGTCAGAATGAAGAGATAAATTTGGAAATAATCCCTCTTGTTGGTAAATTTGCAAAATAACACTAATATTCAAAACTGATGAAAAGATTCTTTAAACTCGGTGTCGTCCTTTTTGCTGTGCTTATGCTCAGCGGTTGCGCCGCCGGTAAGTTTATGTCCAACTATGCACTGACTCCCTCCGTGCATGGCGTTGCCGACATTGAGCGCACCCGCCACAAAGCCGACTCTCTGCTGCCCGGCAGCACACATTGGTACGACAGCCTCAAAGCGGCTGATATATTGAAAGATACGGTGATTACCGGCTTCCGTGACTTCAAGGTTCACGCCTGCTATGTGCCCGCCAAGGACCCTTCCAAGGCAGAAGGCACCGCCATCGTGGTACACGGCTATGGCGACAACCATTTCGTATTCCTGTATCTGGTGCGTATGTATCGCGACGACCTTAACTACAATGTCTTGTTCCCCGACCTGCAGTATCACGGCTACTCCGAGGGTGACCATATCCAGATGGGATGGTATGACCGCTATGACATTGAGGAGTGGATCCAGGTGGCCCACAATATCTTCAAGGATGATTTTATGGTGCTTCACGGCGTGTCCATGGGTGCTGCTACCGTCATGATGACCAGCGGCGACCCTCTTCCCGAGTACGTGAAGGCCTTTGTGGAGGACTGCGGCTATGCTTCTGTGGTGATGCAGTTCAACGAGAACCGCAAGCAGACTTTCGCTTTCGTACCTCCGTCCGTGCTGCAGAGCGCCAGCGTCGTAACAAAGCATAGATATGGCTGGGGCTTCTGGGAGGCTTCTTCCGTCAAGCAGCTCGCCAAGTGCGACCGCCCCATGCTTTTCATCCACGGTGATGCAGACGACTTCGTACCCTTCTCCCATCTGCAGAAGAACTACGATGCCAAGGTGAACGGATACAAGGAAATGTGGGTGGCAAAGGGCGCTGTCCATGCCAATGCCTTCGCCAAGTACCCCGAGGAGTACAAGGCCCGCGTATCTGCTTTCCTTGAGAAAGTCAAGGGCATGTAATATAGGATTACAATATAATATAAGGGCCGGCCTTTCAAGGGTCGGCCCTTATGATTAAGGGGACATTTGAGCCAAATTCTTGATATTAAACCGTTAAAGGTTTGTACGCTTATGTTGAAAACTTTGTTAATTTCAGAATTCTTTGTAAATTTGCAGTCCCCCAAAAACGGGGGTTAACAACTTATACTATTTATTAACAGGTTTTTATGCCAACAATTCAACAATTAGTCCGCAAAGGACGCGAGCAGCTCGAGGTTAAGAGCAAATCCCGCGCTCTGGATGCTTGCCCTCAGAAGAGGGGTGTTTGCGTACGTGTGTATACCACTACACCTAAGAAACCTAACTCAGCAATGCGTAAGGTTGCCCGTGTACGTCTCACCAACTCCAAGGAGGTCAACGCCTACATCCCGGGTGAAGGCCACAACCTTCAGGAGCACTCCATCGTGCTCGTACGCGGAGGCCGTGTAAAGGACCTCCCCGGCGTACGTTACCACATCCTTAGAGGAGCTTTGGATACCGCTGGCGTAGAAGGCAGGACCCA
>JAFVCK010000071.1 GCA_017479265.1 Bacteroidales bacterium
TGAAATGGTTGCCGAAATTTTATATGAGCCATTTTTGAGTCAGCTTCAAATCCGAAGAGGGCGCGAAGCAGTAGCTTCGTAACCGATGAGGATGCAGAAGATGGCCGAAAAGGGCCATAGAAAATGAGAGCAATTATTTCAAAACAGCTTCTTATATGGAAAAGAAATTCAAAAGAACCCTCGTTACCTGCGCACTCCCCTACGCCAACGGGCCTGTGCATATCGGACATCTTGCGGGCGTATATGTGCCTGCCGACATCTATGTAAGGTATCTGAGGATGCGCGGAGAGGATGTGCTGTATGTCTGCGGCTCCGACGAGCACGGCGTGCCTATCACCATCAAGGCCCGCAAGAGAGGCGTTACCCCGCAGGACGTGGTGGACGAGTACCACAAGACCATAAAGGACTCCTTCACCGGACTCGGAATCAATTTCGACATATATTCCCGGACCACTTCGGCAGTACACGAGAAGACGGCTTCGGACTATTTCAAGAACATGTACGACAAGGGTCTTTTCGAGACCAAGGTCAGTTCCCAGTTCTATGACGAGGAGGCCCATGAATTCCTCGCAGACCGCTATATCACAGGTACTTGCCCCAAGTGCGGCAACCCCGGGGCATACGGCGACCAGTGCGAGAAGTGCGGCAGCACCCTCAGCCCGGACGAACTGATAGACCCCAAGTCCGCCCTGAGCGGCAGCGCCCTCGTGCGCAAGGACACCACCCACTGGTATCTGCCTCTTGACAAGTACGAGGCATGGCTGCGCGAATGGATACTGGACGGCCACAAGGAGTGGAAGACCAATGTCTATGGCCAGTGCAAGAGCTGGCTGGACAACGGCCTGCAGCCCCGCGCCGTCACCCGCGACATGACCTGGGGTGTGCCCGTTCCCGTCAAGGGAGCCGAGGGCAAGGTCCTATATGTATGGTTCGACGCTCCGATAGGATATATATCCAACAGCCGCGAGCTGCTGCCCCTCAGCTGGGAGAAATGGTGGAAGGACCAGGATACCAGGCTGATACATTTCATCGGCAAGGACAATATCGTCTTCCACTGCATAGTGTTCCCTTCCATGCTCAAGGCAGACGGGACCTACATTCTGCCCGACAACGTACCTTCAAACGAATTCCTCAACCTCGAGGGCGACAAGATTTCCACTTCCCGCAACTGGGCGGTGTGGCTTAACGAGTATCTTCAGGACTTCAAGGGACAGGAGGACGTGCTTCGCTACGTGCTGTGCGCCAATGCTCCCGAGACCAAGGACAACGACTTTACATGGAAGGATTTCCAGACCCGCAACAATTCCGAGCTCGTAGCCATATTCGGCAACTTCGTCAACAGGGCCATAGTGCTGACGCAGAAGTATTTCGGCGGCAAGGTCCCCATGAATGCAAAGCCCGAGGCCATTGACGCGGAGACTCTCGCGTCCATCCTCCCCTGCAAGGAATCCCTGGAGCAGAACCTCGAGACCTTCCACTTCAGGGAGGCCGTGAAGGATGCCATGAACATAGCCCGAATCGGCAACAAATACATTTCCGACGCGGAGCCCTGGAAGGTCGCCAAGACCGACATGGACAGGACAGCTTCCATACTGTACACCTGCCTCCAGATTTGCGCCGACCTGGCCATAGCATTCGAGCCTTTCACTCCTTTCTCCGCCGACAAGCTGCGTTCATTCCTTCGCGTGGGCCTGGATGCAGGTTCCGACCACAGGAAGGGCGAGGGCACACCGAGCGTGAATTTCTACACCGAGGGTGAAGAGGCCGCCCTGCATACCGGCAAGGTTTCCGAATATCCCCTCGTGCTGAGCTGGGACGACCTCGGCCGCACCGACCTGCTTCCTTCCGGCCATGAACTCGGCGAGGCTACGCTGCTGTTTGCCAAGATTGAAGATGCCGTCATAGACGCGCAGATTGCCAAGCTGCAGGCCACCAAGGCCGCCAATGAAGCCGCTGCCGCAGAGGCTGCCGCAAAGGAGGCTGCCGCCCATATCGAGCCCCAGAAGGAGGAAGTGAGCTTCGACGACTTCGGCCGCATGGACATACGCACCGCGACCGTCCTCGCCGCAGAGCGTGTTCCCAAGACAGACAAGCTACTGAAACTCACCATTGACACAGGCATCGACACCCGCACCATAGTCTCCGGCATTGCCGAATGGTACAGCCCCGAAGACATGCTCGGCAAGCAGATATGCATCCTGGCCAACCTCGCGCCCCGCACCATACGCGGCATCGAGTCCAAGGGCATGATACTGATGGCCAAGCAAGGCGACGGCAAGATGCGCTTCATCACCCCCGCCGAAGCCCTCGTCAACGGCGCGCTCATCGGCTAAGTTCGGGGTGCGCGCGCCGCTAACGGGCAGCGCACACAGAGACGGAGAGAGGCTAACGCACGGGGCGGAGGATGAAGGTGAAGGTGCGGGGCTGTGCGGGGAGACGGTACTGCTCCAGAGGCCAGGAGCCCCAGGAGTCGATGCCGCCTACACCCATCTGCACAAGGTCGAAGTTGACCCAAGTGAAGCCGTTCGCACGGTCCTGCAGATGTGCCTTGGGCAGAAGTTCACGCGAATGCTGGGCGCGGCCTGCCTGGAGGTTAGTAGGATTGGGACGGGGACGGGGGTCGTCTATGGACACGTCCAAGTCGCAGCGGCCAAGAGGCAATGCCGAAGCGGAGAACTCGGATGCGGAGGTTATTTCCAGACCACGGCCGCTGCCGTCCAGCACCCTGAACCAGCGAAGGCCCGTATGGGTGCCGGATTCCTGGCTGCGCACATAAGCGAAATTGTACTGGTCGGCCACATTCTGCACATAGCGGTCTATGACGGCTGCAGAACGGCGGTCAGTGTAGTTCTCCCACGGGCCATATCCGTAAAAGTCTATGACAGAGTATTTTCCGGGCATCTTCATCTCCATTCCGAAACGCATCAGGCCGGGCAGGGAGGAAAGACCTCCGGCATCCTCCATGGACTCGCGGCAGACAATGGCCCCGTCATCGTAAATCTCGTATAAAAGCCCCACGGCCGCAGCTCCGCCAAGCGGCTTGTAGGACACGGACAGCCTTGCGCAATCCTCGCCCATCTCGAATACAGGGGCGGCAGCACTCACGAAAACAGGATACATCCACATGGCCAGAGCCTCATGTATGCCTGCTCCGAGGTCGTTCTCCACGGGGGCCCTTCCAAAGCAAGGCTCCATGGCACCGGAGAGCATTTCCCTGCCTTCGAACACATAACTCGAAAGCATGCCGGTGGAAGCATCGAACTTCATGGTCCAGGGAGAGGACGCACCGCCGCTAAGGCAAATCATGCCGCCCGAGGCGCTGTGTCGTATGGTAGCGCAGCCAGCCTTGGGCATGCGGGGCACCCTGGGCGCTTCAAACCACTGCAACTGGTCGTAGGCCACTTCGGTACCGGCAGGCAAAATGCCATAGGACTTCTTCAGCACATAGCTGACATTGACAAAGATATCGGGAGTCATGCCCTCGCAGAAGCAAGCGGGCTTATCCTTCTGCAAGTCAGAAAGCAAGGATTCGAGGTCCTTCTCGGAAAGTCCGAGGTCTATCACCGTATCCTCGCCGGGAGCGCATGAAATACTCTCCACCACGCCGGAAAGCACCTTCTCGGGGCCCATCTGCACATTCCAGAGCATGCGGTAGCGGGACAGGTCGGTAAAGAAATTCTCATTGTGGACACGCACCTTGAGGCCGTCCACCAAGCTGGAAAGAATGTTGCGGTACTGGTAACGCACCTCGTAGGCATGGGGATGGAGGCTGCGGTCGGCAGCTATGACACCGTTGCAGTTGAAAGAACCGTCGGAAGGGTCATGGTCGTTCCAGTCGCCGCCGAAAGCGAATATATAGCCCTCGGGACCGTCCACAGGCCAAACAAGAGCCTGGTCGGCGAAATCCCATATATATCCGCCCTGATACTCGGGATACTTGCGCACAAGGTCCCAGTACTCGCGGAAATTGCCCATGGAATTGCCCATGGCATGGGCATATTCACACTGGATGAGAGGCTTGGGAGGATTGTTCTCAAGGTACTTCACGCAGTCGTCGGGACTGAGGTACATAGGGCAGAATATATCCGTATTCCAGTCATGTTCAGCCCTTTCGTACTGGACGGGACGGGTAGGGTCGGCTGCCTTCAGCCATTTGTAGCACTCATAGAAGTTGTAGCCGTTGCCGGCCTCGTTGCCCATGCTCCAGACTATGACGCAAGGATGGTTGTAGTCTCGGCGCACCATACGCTTGTCCCTCTCCAGATGGGCTGAGAGGAACTCGGGCCGCCTGGCAATGGTAGCATCGCCGTATCCCATTCCGTGGGACTCTATGTTGCCCTCGTCGGTGACATATATGCCGTACTTGTCGCAGAGGTCGTACCAGCGGGGGTCATTGGGATAGTGGGAAGTACGTACAGCATTAATATTCAGCTGTTTCATAATCAGGATATCCTTTCTCATCTCCTCCTCGGACACTATGTATCCGTTGTAGGGGCTGAGCTCGTGACGGTCCACGCCCTTGATAAGGACGGGCTTGCCGTTGACAAGCAGCTGGGAATTCTTGATTTCAACCGTGCGGAAGCCGAAATTTACGGCGGCGCTCTCGGACACTCCCCTCCTTGTCATTGCAGACACCTTCAGCCTGTACAGCGAAGGGGTCTCCGCGGTCCAGAGTTCGGCACCGGGGACAGAGGCTTCATAGCGCACAAGCACATTGCCGTTCTCGGACTCCTCGAAGCGCCTGGGCACAGGAATGACATCGGAAGCGACTATGCTTCCCGAAGGAGACAGCAGGTCGAACTGCACCATGGTAACGCCCTTGGACACCTCCGCCACTGCCGACAATTTACCCTGCATGTCGCCGTTCACATTGATATCCTCAAGGCGAAGCTTCTCCCTTGTATATACATATATGCCGCGAGCAATGCCGCCGAAACGCCAGAAATCCTGGTCCTCCAGGTAAGATGCGTCGCACCAGCGGAAAACTTCCAGGGCTATAAGGTTGTCGCCCTCGCACACATATTTGGTAATGTCGAAACGGGCTTCCAGCTTGCTGTCCTCGCTGTATCCTACCTCCTTGCCGTTCACCCACACGCGCACATTGGAAGTGGCCGAGCCTATGAAAAGGCATATCCGGCTGCCTATCCAGGACTTGTCAATGGTGAAATGGCGGCGGTACTGGCCAACATGGTTGTCCGCCATGGGCGGAATCGGAGGGTTGTTCTCGTAATTGCCACGCCAGGCATAGCCTATGTTCAGGTAGAGAGGGTCGCCGTAGCCGTTGAGTTCCCACATGCCGGGAACGGGGATTTCTCCCCAGGAGGAGTCGTCCACGGAAAGGGCGGAAAAGCCTTCCATGCGCTCGGAAGGTGTCTGGTAGAAAGCGAATTTCCATGTACCGTCCAGAGACAGCGTACGCTGCTGCTCGGTAGTGAAGGTGGCAGCCATGGGCAGCCTGTTCTCCTGAAAGACACCTGGGTCCTGCCAGGCCGGGAGGGCGGTGGCGAGGAAAAAGGTCAACAAAGTGGATATCATGGTTTTACAAGTGTTATTTCATTTCTGCAATATAGCTGCCGCCTCCGCAGATAATCTGTGTGATGGTCTGCGATTCATGTGAGAGGGTGGCGAAAATGATACCTATCTCCATGGGGATTCCGTACATCACGGAAAGGAACAGGGAGACAAGGTAATGGAAGGCTCCGAAGCCTCCGGGAACAGGCACCAGTGTGCTCACGGCCCCGATAAGGCAGAGGAAGAGGGCATCGAAGAGGTCCAGGCTCTGCAGCCTCGATATGCCGTCCGAAAAGCCCTCGCCGAGCACGGCGGGGTCCATGCCCTGGACGGCCCGGATAATGGTGGCGCTCATGAACCAGTAGCATACCCAGACCATGACGGTATAGATAAGGAAGAGCCACCAGCGCTTCATCTTGAAGAAGGAGCCGAGGCCCTCGAACAGGCCCTGGATGAAGGTCCAGACCTTGGAAATGAGCTTCGAACGCTCCCTGAACCTGTATATGGCCCACAGCACGGCCAGCCCGGCGACGGCGAGGGCCATCAGCGCCAGCACCGTATTCCTCTTGGCGGCCACTGAGCCCAGAATGTTGTCCTGCACGAAAGCACCGTAGCGCTTCCACAGCACGGACAGCACCACTACGAAGAGCAGCAGCATGAAAACGCCGTCCCAGATACGGTCCATGACGGCGGTCCCGAGCACCTTGTCGAAGGAAGCCTTCTTGCGGCCGTCCTCGCCAACGGCGGAATGCTTGGCTATATATCCGCAGCGGAGCACGTCCCCGCCACGCGGGATTACGAGGTTGACCAAATAGCTGATATTGATGGCATTGACCACGGGCACCAGCCTCAGCGAAGGGTCCAGGGGATCCAGCATCATCTTCCAGCGCAGGGAACGGGTCAGGAAGGACAACTCTCCTATGAGCATGGAACATATCACGAACTCCCAGCGGCACTCCTTGAGGCCCGTCCAGAAATCCGTCCAGTTGACATCCTTGAAGGAGAACCACAGCAGCACCACGGCCAGCAGGGCCGACAGCACATATTTAAGTATGTCCTTGGTTTTCATCAGTCTATGTCTTCTATGTCGGCGAGGGCACCGCCGCTGCCTTCCTGCATGAGGTAGGTGCGCATGAACTCGTCAAGGTCTCCGTCCAGCACTCCCTGCGTATCGGCGGTGGAATATCCGGTGCGAAGGTCCTTGACCATCTTGTAGGGATGAAGGACGTAACTTCGTATCTGAGAGCCCCATTCTATCTTTTTCTTCTGGCCCTCGAGCTCGGCCTGCTTCTCCTGGCGTTTCTTCAGCTCCAGGTCATAGAGCCGGGATTTCAATATCCTCAGGGCATTCTCCTTGTTGCCTATCTGGGTGCGGCCCTCGGTGTTCTCGACCACTATTCCCGTGGGCAGATGCCGCACGCGGACACCGGTTTCGACCTTGTTCACGTTCTGGCCGCCGTGGCCGCCGCTGCGGAAGGTATCCCACTCCAGGTCGGAATCCTTGATTTCGATGTTAATCGTATCATCCACAAGGGGATAGACAAAGACGGAGGAGAATGTGGTCTGCCTCTTGCCCTGTGCATTGAATGGGGATATGCGCACCAGACGATGCACTCCGTTTTCGGCCTTGAGATAGCCGTAGGCATAGTCTCCCTCGAACTGAATGGTGGCGGACTTGATGCCGGCCTCGTCACCGTCAAGCAGCTCAGTGACAGAGACTTTCATGCCGCTTCTCTCGCCCCAGCGCAGGTACATCCTCATCAGCATGGCCGACCAGTCGTTCGCCTCGGTGCCTCCGGCCCCGGAATTGATGGTCAGTATGGCTCCGAGGTTGTCGCCCTCGCCGCCGAGCATGTTGCGCAGCTCCAGGGCCTCCACCTTCTTCTCGGCGGCCTTGAAAGCGGCATCGAACTCGGCTGTCTCCTCGGTCACGGCCGTATCATCGCCCCCCGTGCTTTCGCGGGCGAACTCGTACAGCACGTCGGCATCGTCAATGAGCCCGGAAGCGGTGTCGAAGTCCGTGACCCAGGTCTTGATGCCGTTGATTTTTTTCATGAATGCCTCGGCGGCTTTGGGGTCGTTCCAAAAGTCCGGGGCCTGCGTCTTCGCTTCAAGCGTCTCTACCTGCGTTCTCTTGCCGGGTATGTCAAAGACACCTCCCCAGCGTTTCCCTACGCTGATGCAGAGACTCGAGCAGTTCTTTGCTTATCATAATCTCTCCATGTTAATCGTCAATAGCTGAAAGCATTACGGTGCTTGCCACCGCACGCTGATGTCCGTCTGAAGGCTTTATGGTCTCCTGCCCGTCAATGAGCATGCAGGTAGAACCGCCGCCGTCCAGGTTGAGCGCGTCGCCGCATCCGAGGTCCAGCATCACCTGAGCCAGGTCGGCATGGGTGAGGCCCTGCACGCCGGAGGTCATCTGGCGTCCTTCGCATACGAACAGCACCATGTATTTGTCATCCGGGGACACGCCTATGGCCGTGCGGGGATGCTCCTCCTCGCAAAGTATGCCGGAAGGGCCGTTGAACAGCTCCTGGACGTATGTATTGCGGATTTCGCCGTCCTTCAAAAGCACAGGTCCGCCGCCGATTCCGGTCACCGCCTTCACCTTGGAAGCCTTCTCGGGGAAGGAGGCCGAAGGGGTCTTCAGAGGGTCCTTGTCCCAGGAGTTGTCGGCAGGATTCTGGTACATGTAATGAGAATTGGCCGATATGAAATAGGTCCAGCAGGTCTGTATGCTGCCGCTGGCATCCTCCAGAAGGGCTCCGCGGGTAGGATACCATACTGTCACCCAGTCCTGCGAGGCGTAGTTGATGTTGGTCGAAAGCAGTTCGGAGTTGGAAATGGCCAGCGAGGCGCTGTAATACTTGCCTCCGTCGGCAAAGAAGAAGCCGGCGTTGATTATGACAGGCCACTTTCCGTCCTCATACACTTTGGAAGG
The DNA here is from genome assembly GCA_017479265.1 of Bacteroidales bacterium. Classification (GTDB taxonomy): domain Bacteria; phylum Bacteroidota; class Bacteroidia; order Bacteroidales; family UBA932; genus Cryptobacteroides. Next base: position 8,456 of record JAFVCK010000071.1, read on the forward strand.
GGTCTTGAACGCCTCCGAAGTGCCCTGGGTGCCCACATCCTTAATGCACCAGACATCGAATCTGACCTTGGAGAGGTCGGCTACGGCTATATATGCAATTTCAGGCTTACCCAGCAGTTTGTCGGGCGAACGGAAAATGTCTATTCCGTCGGGAATGGTCTTATACTCCTGGAGTTTCCAGCCCTGGTCCGCTATGGCCTGAGAAAACTCGCAAAGTCCTTCAGGGGCGGGGTCGCCGGAGGAAGGCTCGTCGGCCGAAGGTTCTTCGGCTGAGGGGTCTTCGGAAAGCACAGGCTCCCCAGAAGTCTGGTCACCCGGGGCATCGGGGAATATATACGACCCGCCCTGCTGCTTGCCCGCTCCCGTGCATCCTGCGGCAAGGAGCAATACTGCCAGAGAAAGCAAAAAGTTGTGTCTTGTCATAGTATGGATATGGTTTGCAATGAGTTATATTCTTTGTTGAGAACCTTGGAGAACTTGTTGGAAGGGAATTCCATCACGAGGTCCTCGCCAGTAGTCTGAAGGGTGATGCGGCGCACCGACCTGAGCAGTTTGGGCAGGTCCTCGTTCTTGGGATAGCAGATAGCCCTGCCGGCCGCAAGGTCCTTCTCCTGAAGCATTTCTATTATCTCTCCGTCACCTGTCTCCACCTTTATATAGCCCCCGTAAGGAACGGTGACTCCGCCAAGGAAGAGATTGAGGTCGTAACCCTCGGTGTTGGTGGCGGCATAATAGAAATACACGAGGGCTATGGACACGTTGGAATCCACTTCCAGCACATTGGTCTCGGCCAGGCGGCTGCCGTTCTTGTCCTGCAGGGAACGCAGCACTCCGGACACATCGACATCGGGCCTGGAGGCCGACTTTATGGCCTCGTAGGCATCTGCGACTGCGGAGCCGAACTCGTTGTCCTTATAGGCTATCTTGATGTAACCTTCTGAGGACCAGCGCTTTGTAATGTCCACATTCGTTACTCCGGCCACGATTTTCTTAAGGTCGGACTCTTCGAGGTAATACTCTCCGTAGTTGTAATACACCTTTCCCTTTTCGCCCTGCACTCCGTCGGGAGCCACCATGTTGGGCTCGGAAGCGCTGTTCTTGAGCACCACGGAACGGCCCGCGGCGGTGGTTATGGTCATGGGTGCATTCTTGGGCATCTTCCACGGGGTGCTGTCCTCAACGTCTATGCGCAGCAGGTAAATCGGGCTGCCGTCAGAGAATATTACCCGGCTGAGCTTGACCCACAAAGGGGTGCTGCCGCTGACGCGGACCCTTTCCGCTCCCGTATAGACATATCCGTTCTTGGTATAGTTGTACCTAAGGGAGCCCTGGGCCCCCGACGCCAGCGGCAACATCATCGCCAGCAAGGCTGCAATCACTGTTTTTTTCATATCTTTTCTCCTGATGCGCCCAATTTTTCACGAAGGCGCGCGGTCTCCTCTCTTCCAAAAGTCTTGCCATAGGCCAGCGCAAGGGTCGCCGCTACTCCGATGACGGCCACGACGAGGCCGGCTATATAAACGGCCTGCGGGGCAGGGGTTAAGCATTTGCCAAGGCACCAGATGAGCAGCAGGGCAAAGGCCATGAGCAGCACGTCCATGATGCGCCCCGGACGCTTTCCGGCGCGGAATCCTATCTCATAGCCGCCGTCCGTCCTGGAGACATTGAGCACTATGTGCCTGGTCTGCAAAGGGTTGGAATAGTCCAGCCACATCTCTCCCGCACCGCTGTCCCCTACGGCCTTGGCATCGGCGGCGGCAATCTCCCCGACCTCCTTGTAGAAGTCCTCGGGCTCCTTGGAGGACGCTACCCGGACGCTGCCCGAAGGCCTCAGTTTCATGCCGGTATCGAATTCCATATCAGATTTCGTAAAGGTTCAGGCCTGTCTCCTCGTCGAATTTGCGGCCCAGATATCCGTCCGGCCAGTCCTCGACTACAAGTTCGCATGCGCCGTTTATCGTGGCGGTCAGAAGATGTCCGGCCACGGCGGTATAATCCTCGCGTCCCAAGGTGATGTGGACATGGAGGTACACCTCGTTGTCCTTGATGGAAATGTTGCCGATGAGGTTGGCAATCTCCATCTGCTCCGAAAATGTCCTGTCAACATACTTCTTGGTGGCAGGATTGAGAAAACGCAGTGTAGCCTCGCTTACCGCACCTATGCCGCGGACCTCTCCGGCAAAGATTTCATGCTCCTGGCAGAAGTCCCGCAGGGCAGCCATCATCTCCTGATGGTTGTCAATCGAGAGGACGTATTTGTTCGCTTCTACTTCAGTGTAACTGTACATAATAAAGATTCTTGTCCCACAAAGATAATAATTCTCGCCGTATTGCCCAAATAATTGCATCGCAACATAGCCGGGTTCCGGTCCGGAAAAAAGGACGGCGGACAAAGTGGGGCGCAAAAGCCTTTGAAATGCCGAGGGGTTTTTATATCTTTGCAAGATAATATGACACTATGAGAACTATACCACATATCGCACTATGCCTGGCTCTCGGCGCATTGCTGGGCACGGCCTGCTCGTCCCCTTCGGTGGAGGAGCCTTCCAGAGAGCCGGACAGACCGACAGAACATTCCGCCGACCCATCCGGGGACGGCCCCTCAGTTTCTCCAGACCCATCAAAGGAGCCTTCCGCCGAGCCGGTGGCTGACCATGCGTATGACGATGCCATCAAGGCTTTCGACAATGAACTGTACATACTCCAGGGCATCGTGGAGGCATACGAAAGGGATATTCCGGTCACCGGAGTCACCGGAGAAGAAGAGTCCTGGACATTGGAACTTTCCGGCAGCAGGTACATTCTTATATGCGACTTCAACGAGCAGGGAGTGCCTTCCCTTGGAGCCACGAGGGGAGATGACGGCTTCTTCTACTGGACGGCGGAAGGCAAGATAATCTCCGACGAGGCCCTTGTCTCGCTCGGGAAGCCCGCCCTGAGGGTATCCGGCGGGCAGTGGCAGGTCAGCTACGGCCAGGACGACTGGACCAGCATCCTTGCAGCCGCTCCGGCAGACGACATCTATGCCATACGCCTTTTCAACAGCGTAACAGATTCCGACAGTTCGGTAAAGATAGGATTCGCCGACGGCACTTCGATAAGACTGGCCAAGAACGGAGTGGAGGATTATTCCGGGGACCCTTCCGGGGACGGTTCGCTGGACCCTGCGGAGCTTAGCGTCACCGTGACGACTGCCGGAGCGTCCAACTTCACCACTTCCTCGGCCCTTCTGAGCGCCTCTTTCAGCGGAGCCACCGCTACGGTACGTGAAGCCGGATTCGAATGGGGCACATCCCAGGGGAACCTTGACGAAGTACTTCAGTCCCAGACAGTTCCCACCGGCACGAGAGGCACATTCTCCGAGGTTCTCAGCGGACTTGGCGACGGCAGGACCTACTGGTATCGCGCTTATGTCATGCTCCAGAGGGGCGATGAAATAAAGACCTTCTACGGCAGCGTACGCAGTTTCACCACCACGGCAGAGGTCAAGCCCGGCGAAGGCAACCAGGCAGGCTGGTTCGAGCTCCCGGTGATGAACGTAGCAAAGAGCGGCAGCTACATGTACAACGCCAAGGACGACACCCAGTACTACGCCTATCACATGTGCGCCGGCGGCGAAAAGGGTCCTTCAGGCAGGACGGCCAGGAACTATACCGTATGCTTCAGCACCAAGTACCACTGCCCCCTGTGGGTGGCCGCTCCCCTGCACAACATGTACAGGAGCACGGGAAGGCACGAGTCCTACAGGAAGGATCCCGACATACCTTCCGACCCCCAGTGGTCCAGCAAGACAAACGCCAGCGGATTCAACAAGGGCCACGTCCTCGGTTCCGCGGACAGGAACATCTCCGTAGCGACCAACCAGCAGGTTTTCTATTACACCAACATAGCCCCCCAGCTGAGCGAGGGATTCAACACCGGAGGCGGCGGATGGAACACCCTCGAGGACTATGTGGACGGCCTCTACTGCTCCGATACTCTATACACCGTAATCGGCTGCTACTTCGACAGATACACTGACGGATACGGCTATACCGCAAGCCCCCGGACCTTGTCCGGATGGGGCCGCAGCGACGTAGCCATGCCGACCATGTTCTACTATGTACTGCTACGCACCAAGTCGGGCCGCAGCGGCAAGAGCGTGACTTCGTGCAGCGCGAGTGAGCTGCAGTGCGCCGCATTCGTCCGTGCCCACACCAACGACCTCAAGGGCCAGAAGGTCACCTCGCGCGAAATGATGAGCGTGGCCGACCTGGAAAAGATAACAGGAGTGACATATTTCCCCAATGTGCCTAATGCCCCGAAGAACACCTACAGTCCTTCGGATTGGGGCTTATAAAAGTTAAGAAGCTGTTTTGAAATGGTTACCGAAATTTTATATGAGCCATTTTTGAGTCAGCTTCAAATCCGAAGAGGGCGCGAAGCAGTAGCTTCGTAACCGATGAGGATGCAGGAGATGGCCGAAAAGGGCCATAGAAAATGAGAGTAATTATTTCAAAACAGCTTCTAAGACATGGAAAGAAGAACAAGAGTCAGATTCGCGCCCTCCCCCACCGGCCCCCTTCACATGGGCGGTGTCAGGACAGCACTTTACAACTACCTCTATGCCAAGCAGCACGGAGGAGATTTCATCATCAGGATTGAGGATACGGATTCCCACAGGTTCGTCCCCGGTGCGGAACAGTACATAATAGAAGCCCTCAGGTGGTGCGGAATCATCCCCGACGAAGGAGTTGACGAGAATGGAAAGGTCGTCGAGACCGCTTCCCCGAAGCATCCCCATGCTCCTTACCGCCAGAGCCAGAGGCGCGGAATCTACCGCGAATACGCCGAGCAGCTGGTGGCTTCGGGCAATGCATACTACGCCTTCGACAGCGCAGCCGAGCTGGACGCTCGCCGCGCAGAGGCCGAAGCAAAGGGCGAGACTTTCATATATAATCAGAAGACACGCAAGGAGTTGCGCAATTCCCTCACCCTTTCTGAGGAGGAAACCGGGCGTCTTCTTGCCGAGACCACGGACTGGACCGTGCGTTTCAAGATGCCAGAGAATACCATAGTCCGGATGGACGACCTTATCCGCGGACATATAGAGGTGAATACCGACACCCTTGACGACAAGGTCCTGTGGAAGAGGGCAGACGAACTGCCCACATACCACCTTGCCAATATAGTCGATGACCACCTGATGGAAATCAGCGAGGTAATACGCGGAGAGGAATGGCTTCCTTCCCTGCCCCTTCACTACCTCCTTTACAAGGCCTTCGGATGGACTGATTCACAGCCCCGTTTCGCCCATCTTTCCCTGCTGCTCAAGCCAGACGGAAAGGGCAAGCTGAGCAAGAGGGACGGCGACAAGCTGGGCTTCCCAGTATTCCCTCTGAGGTGGGTCAATCCCGAAGGCGAAGTGTCACGCGGATACCGCGAGGACGGATATTTCCCCGAGGCCTTCGTCAACCTGCTGGCCTTCCTTGGCTGGAACCCCGGTGACGAGAGGGAAATGTTTACAATAGAGGAACTTATACCTGCATTCTCGCTTGAGAGGATAGTCAAGTCAGGAGCCCGTTTCAACCCCGAGAAGGCCCGCTGGTACAACAAGGAGTATCTGCGTCTGAAGAGCGACGAAGAGCTAGCAGACCTTTTCGTGCCCGTGCTTGAGGAGCATGGAATCAAGGTGGTGGACTGCCCGGCCTGCGCCCTTACAGCCGGAGCCGAATTCGCCGGAGCCGGGGCCGATTATGCCAACCATATCTTTACCAGGGAATTCGTGGTGGACGTGGTGCGTCTCATAAAGGAAAGGGCCACTTTCGTAAAGGACTTCTGGACCATAGCCTCCTACTTGTTCATAGCCCCCTCCGAGTTCGAGGCCTACGGCGTAAAGGCCGGTGCCGCAGTAGAGCAAAAGAGCGCCGACCCCCGCAGGGCGGCAGACCCCAGGGCCAAGGTCTGGGACGACAGCCTTACCGCACCCTTCCTTGCCAAGGACGTGGACAAGTTCTGGAAGGAAGAGAACTATGCTCCCGCCATAGAGGCAGCCTCATATATATGCAACGAATACAAGGGCGCGATGGACAAGGCTTCCGTCGAGACAGCCCTTGAAGAGTACATACGCTCGCGCGAACTGCCTATGGGCAAGGTAATGAACTGTTTGAGGCTCGCCCTTGCCGGTGCTTCCAGCGGACTTGGAATCGCCGACATAGTGTCCTTCATAGGACGCAAGGAATTCGCCTCCAGGATGGAATATATAAAAACAAGACTGAAATGAAACTTGGTATTTGCAGCGACCACGCAGGATTCCAGTACAAGGGCAAGCTGATAGCGGCATTGCGCTTGGAAGGATATGAAATGGTGGATTTCGGAACCGATTCCGAGGTGAGCATGGACTACACCGACGTGGCCCATCCGCTTGCAAAGGCCGTGGAAAACGGCTCTGTAGATGCCGGAATAGCCCTTTGCGGCACCGGCAACGGCATGGCAATAACCCTCAACAAGCACCGCGGCATAAGGGCGGGACTGGCCTGGAGCTCGGAGATAGCCCGCCTGGTCAAGGCCCACAACAACGCCAACGTGCTGGTCATGCCGGCCAGATTTGTTCCCTACCGCACGGCCCTGAGCATGGTCCGCGTATGGCTCGGAACTCAGTTTGAAGGCGGACGCCATCAGAGGCGCATAGACAAGATGACAGAATGTTTGTAATCGCAAACCGCTCATTGACAAGTCTTTCGGACAATATTGACGATTATCCGGAAGGCATTGTCATACCCGTTGACAAGCCCTGGCGCTGGACCTCGGCAGACGTAATCCGAAAGGTCAAGTACGCCGCGGCCAGGCACTTCCACAAGAAGAACCTGAAGGTAGGGCATGCAGGGACTCTGGACCCTCTGGCAACGGGAGTGCTGCTGGTTTGCATAGGAAAGGCTACCAAACAGGCCGAAGCCCTGCAAAGGCACGACAAGGAATATGTCGCCGATGTGGTTTTCGGTGCCACTACCCCTTCCTACGACCTTGAAAAGCCCATAGACAAGTTCTATCCCACTGACGGGGTAAGCAGGGAGAGCATAGAAGCGCTGCTGCCGGCCTTTGTCGGGGAACAGGAGCAGGTGGCCCCGCTGTTTTCGGCCAAGTCCGTGGACGGCACGAGGGCATACGAAATGGCCAGGAAACTGTACAAGTCGGGAGGCAACCTTGACGAGGCCGCACTCGAAGCGCTCCCGAGGCAGATTATAAACATTTCCGCCATGGAGCTGCTGGACTTTGGAGTTTACTCCTCGGCCGGGCAGCCTACTGAGAGCGCCGGAGCCTCCGGAAGGATAAATGTCACGGACAATTCGGCCCTCGGACTGCCCCACGCAAGCATAAGGGTGGAATGCTCCAAAGGCACATACATAAGGGCCCTTGCCCGCGACCTTGGGGAAGCCCTTGGCAGCGGGGCGCATCTGGGAGGCCTGCAGCGCAGCCGCACAGGCATGTTCAAGGTCTCGGACGCACTCACTATAGATGAAGCAATAAAGTTGTTCTACGATGGTTCAAATACGAAAATATAGGGTAGGCGGACATGTGATGGCAGTAAGCCTCGACAGTCCATGGAGATTCATGGAACACACTCCCGCAGTGGCTATAAGGATTGCCGCGGCGGCCGCCGGAGATGACCCCGGAGTGGTGCCCACAAGGGCCGGAGACGAGGTCCCTGCCAGGACCTTCGTCCGCAGCCGCGAGGAGTTGCCGGAGGGCAGGACGCGCTACGACCTGGATTTCTCCCAATACGAACCGTTCCGCTGCGGAGACGAAGAGGATGCCCTTTTCACCCTGCACGTAAGGGGCGAAGAGCCGCAGTGGCTGCACTCCCAGATGGAGGACGGCACCATATCCCTTATGATGAAGGTCGATACCCGCCCGCCGTATTACTATATATACAAAAGGGGCGAGGATACCTTCTACGAGTTCGATGCGGACGAGGGCCATATCGCCGGCACCCTGAGAGTGGCCGGAGACCTTCGCGAGGGCGAATATTTCCCCAAGGAGGGATTCGGACCCTATACCACCATGTTCCAGGTCAGCACAGCCCTGATGATGATGTTTACATACGCCACGGCAGGCCTGCATACCCTTCTGATGCATTCCTCGGTGATACGGTACGACGGAATGGCGAGCCTTTTCCTCGGTGTCAGCGGCACGGGAAAGAGCACCCACAGCCGCCTCTGGCTGGGCAACATAGAGGGCTGCGACCTTGTGAACGACGACAACCCCGTGCTGAGAGTTGAAGACGGGGCGGTCTATGTATATGGCTCCCCCTGGAGCGGCAAGACCCCCTGCTACCGCAACCTGCGCGTACCGGTGAGGGCCATCGTGAGGCTCGACCAGGCCCCTCGCAATGAAATTAAGCGGATACAAGGCCTCCAGGCCTACGCGAGCGTCATTGCGGCAGCCTCCTCCATACGCTGGATGCGCTCCTGCATGGACAATATCACGGCCACCGTCGAGAAGGTGGTCTCCCTGACTTCCTGCTGGCATCTGGACTGCACCCCCGACCCCGAGGCCGCAGCGGTATGCTTTCACGCAATAATATAGACAAATATATGATACTGAGCGGAAAAGAATTGTCAGCCTCCATGAAGGCGGCTATGAGAGAGCAGGTCGCGGACTTCCCTTCCAGATACGGCAGGGTCCCGCACCTTGTGGTAATCCTCGTGGGTGACGACCCGGCCAGCTGCTCCTATGTGCGCGGCAAGGCCAAGGCATCCGAGGAGGTGGGGATAAAGAATACCACCATTACCCTGGAGAGCACTACAAGCCAGGAGAAACTGCTGGAGATTATATCCGGGCTTAACGCAGACGACGAAGTGGACGGCATACTGGTGCAGCTGCCTCTGCCGGGCCACATAGACGAGAGCCGAATTATCGAAGCCATAGACCACAGCAAGGACGTGGACGGATTCCATCCACTGAATGTCGCCGCGCTATGGAACAAGCAGCCCTGCACAGTGGCATGTACCCCGCTTGGAATAATCCGCATGCTGGATGCCGCCGGAGTGGAAATTGCAGGCAAGAGGGCCGTCGTAATAGGCCGCAGCCAGATAGTGGGACTGCCCGCAGCCAAGTTGCTGCTGGACCGCAACGCTACCGTAACCATCTGTCATTCAAGGACTAAGAACCTCGCCGAGATTACTCGTCAGGCTGAGATACTGGTGGTGGCCATAGGCCGTCCGCGCTTTGTGACAGCCGATATGGTAAGCCCTGGAGCGGTGGTGATAGATGTCGGAGTGAACCGCGACCCTGAAACAGGCAAGCTCTGCGGCGATGTTGACTTTGCCGCCATAGAGCCCAAGGCCTCCGTCATAACCCCCGTTCCCGGAGGCGTAGGCCCCATGACCATAACCTGCCTGCTCGAAAATACGATATCCTGCTTCCTTTCCAAACATAAAGCATTATGAGACCTCTGTTTTTGACCAATACGCTCACCCGCAAGAAGGAGCTTTTCACCCCCATCCATCCCGGACATGTAGGAATGTATGTCTGCGGTCCCACAGTCTATGGCGACGCCCATCTGGGGCATGCCCGCCCCGGCGTGACCTACGATACCCTTCAGAAACTGCTTCGCCACCTCGGATACAAGGTGCGATATGTCCGCAACATTACCGATGTGGGCCATCTGGAGAACGATGCCGACCAGGGAGAGGACAAGATAGCGAAAAAGGCCCGCCTGGAGCAGCTGGAGCCCATGGAAGTGGTGCAGAACTATACCTTCCGCTACCATGAGGCCATGCGCCTGCTGAACGTGGCTCCGCCTTCCATAGAGCCCCGCGCCTCGGGCCATATAATCGAGCAGATAGAGACAGTCAAGAAGATTCTGGCGGCGGGATATGCCTACGAGAGCAACGGCAGCGTCTATTTCGACGTGCAAAAGTACAACGAGGACCATAAATACGGCATATTGTCGGGCCGCAACCTGGACGACACCCGCGAGGGGACCCGCAGCCTGGACGGACAGGACGACAAGCGTGCTCCCTACGACTTCGCGCTATGGAAAAAGGCCGAGCCCCAGCATATCATGAAGTGGCCTTCCCCCTGGGGCGAAGGTTTCCCCGGATGGCACCTGGAGTGCTCCGTGATGGGCGAGAAATACCTTGGCCGAGAATTTGACATACACGGCGGCGGAATGGACCTCATGTTTCCACACCACGAGTGCGAAATCGCCCAGAACGAAGCCTCCCGAGGCACTGGCGGAGTGCATTACTGGGTGCATAACAACATGATTACCATAGCCGGACAGAAGATGGGCAAGTCCCTGGGCAACTTCATTACCCTGCCCGAACTTTTCGCCGGCCGCCATCCCAATCTGGAGCAGGCCTACTCCCCCATGACCGTGCGTTTCTTCATTCTCCAGGCCCATTACCGCGGCACCCTGGACTTCTCCAACGAAGCTCTCCAGGCCTCTGAGAAGGGCCTGCGCAGGATAATGCAGGCCTATCGCGACCTTGTCGCCCTTGCCGGAGCCGCCGGCGTGGTATCAGACCTTCGAGGCAGCGAAGGCAGCAAGGCTGACTCTATGGTTTACGGAGAGTATCTGGAGAGTGTCGCTCCCGAGAATGCAGGAGGAGCGTCCGAGGCCGTCGCTTCCATACTCAACGATGTATATGAGGCCCTTTGCGACGACCTTAACACCCCTATTGCACTGTCCCGCCTGTTCGATGCCGTCAAGCTTATAAACAGCGCCAAGGAAGGCAAGGCCGCCCTCGGCAAGGAAGACCTGTCCGTGCTTCTGGGGCTGTTCGAGAACATTGTTTTCGGAGTGCTGGGCCTTCGTGACGAAAGCAGCGCCGAGGAAGGTTCCCCAAAGGCCGTCCGCGGCCTTATGGAGATGGTTCTGGAGCAGAGGGCTGCGGCCAAGGCTGCCAAGGACTGGGCTGCGAGCGATGCCATACGCGACCGCCTCAAGGCCCTGGGTATCACGGTAAAAGACACTAAAAACGGTGCCGAATGGACAATGGAATAAAGTTCGTTTCCTGGAACGTGAACGGGCTTCGCGCCTGTGCAGGAAAAAATTTCCGCGAAGTATTCGCCTCTCTGGATGCCGACTTCTTCTGCATCCAGGAGACCAAGATGCAGGAGGGCCAGCTGGACCTCGCCTTCGAAGGCTATGTTTCCTACTGGAACTACGCCCAGAAGAAGGGTTATTCCGGCACGGCGATATATACCCGCCTCAAGCCCGTTAACGTCACATACGGAATCGGCATTCCCGAGCATGACACGGAAGGCCGCGTAATCACCCTTGAGATGCCATCCTACTATCTGGTGTGCGTTTATGTACCCAATTCCCAGGACGGGCTGCGCAGGATAGAATACCGCATGAGGTGGGAGGATGATTTCAGGGCCTACCTCGGCTCCCTGGCCGCTTCCAAGGGCGTTATAGTCTGTGGAGACCTCAACGTGGCCCATGAGGAGATAGACCTCAAGAACCCGTCCACCAACCATCAGAACGCGGGATTCAGCGACGAGGAAAGGGCCAAGTTCTCGGCTCTGCTCGCTTCTGGCTTCACCGATACGTGGCGTTTCCAGCATCCCGGAGAGGTAAAATACTCCTGGTGGTCCTACCGCGGACGGGCCCGGGAGAACAACGCGGGGTGGCGCATAGATTATTTCCTCGTGAGCGACAATCTGCGTAACAACGTGACAGGCACTGACATACATACCGACATCCCCGGTTCGGACCATTGTCCGGTCGAACTGGTCATAGAAAATATTTGAAATTCTTGTATCATATTCCAATCGGATTTGCTAACTTTGAACTGGATTTTGAGCACCTGTTGATATGATTTTGAGATACAGAGTTTCCCTGCCCGGGCTGAAGGGCTTCGCCAGAGTGTACGAACTCCGGTCAACCACCACGCTTTACTCTTTCCACAGGCTCATGGGGGCCGACATGGAGTTCCCGGTTGACCAGCAGATACAGTTCAAGGCTTTGGACCCCGCCGGCGGTCTGGTGGCACGGTATGCCCTATTCGACCTGGGCGCAGGAGCAGTGGATGATGTGACCGTGGGGGATACCGTGGAAAAGGGTGTAGCTTCGTTTATATATTTCTACGATGTGGTGAACCGCAAGAGCGTCATAGTGACCTTCGAGGGCGAGGTGGAGGAAGTTCCCGGACGCAGATATCCTGCGCTGGTGGAGACGAAGGGTCCCAACCCCATAGAGTTCGAGAACGGCTATGTCGCCTACGAGGACCTTCCCGAGGACCAGAAGCATCCCCAGCACCACGAGCCCATCTGGGGCAAGGGGGACGATGACGATTTCGATGATGACGAGGACTTCGACGATGATGAGGATGACGATGAGGACGATGACGGGCAGGAGGAGATTTTCGACGAAAGCGAAATGTAGTGCCCCGCAAGATAGTCATAGTCGGGGGGCCTACGGCCGTCGGGAAGACGGACTGGAGCATAGAGCTTGCGCTTAAGGCCGGCTCCCCCGTGATATCCTGCGATTCCCGCCAGATTTACAAAGAAATGACCATTGGGACGGCTGTCCCTGATGCTTCACAGCTCGCTGCTGTGAAGCATTATTTCATCCAGACCGTTTCCATCACGGAGGATTATACGGCAGGGCGCTACGAGATAGAGGCCCTGGACCTTATCCACAGGCTGTTCGAGCAGGGGCACGAGACCCTCGTAATGGCCGGAGGTTCAGGTTTTTACGCGGATGCCGTCTGCCACGGGCTGGACGATATTCCCGATGCGGACCCGGCCCTTAGGCGCAACCTTAACGAGCGCATAGCCGCAGAAGGGGTGGAATCCCTTTGGATGGACCTTCGCCGGATGGACCCCGAGGCATACGCAAGCATAGACCTTGCGAATCCTGCCAGGGTGCTTCGCGCCGTGGAGGTGTGCCTGCTCTCTGGCCGGCCCTTCTCTTCCTTCAAGCTCAGGGAGCCCAAGAAGAGGGATTTCGAGATAGAAAAGATAGCGCTGACACGGCCCCGGGAGGAACTCTACCGGAGGATAGATGCCCGCGTGGACAAAATGATGGAGGAAGGGCTGCTGGAGGAAGTGCGCTCGCTGACGGAGCGGCGCTATTGCAAAGCCCTGCAAACAGTTGGCTACAAGGAACTTTTCTCATATCTGGACGGAGCTGTCACGCTGGACGAGGCCGTGCGGCAAATCAAATCCAACACCCGCCGTTACGCCCGCAAGCAACTCACCTGGCTGCGCCGCGACCCCTCCGTCCGCTGGATAGAAATATAAACTGCACTCGTTTGGATGAAGTCAAGAAAACGGCAGTTTATCTGAAATTCCGACAAACTGGCACATATTCGTCAGATTTTGTATAAATTTGCGGGGAGATAGCGTTACTCAATAACACATAATGATATGAGCAGCCTTTTCAAATACAAAATGCAAAGCATACGGCTCCTGCCTCATGCTTTCAATGTCATATCTATAAGTTACTTGATTCTATATTTGATTATAAGTTGGGTGTTTTCAAGATACCTTCCTGCAAGGACTCCTGCTTGGTTGGGGATAATCAACTGCATAGCAGTAATGACGGCCTGTTTCTCGGCGGAGAAAGTTGAAGATGAGATGATTCGGAACATAAGAGTCAAGACGGTTGTCATTGTAGGCTGCCTGTTCCTGCTCGTATCTCTCATAAAATTCATTTGCATGATTGCGTCAGGTCCGACTCTCTTGAGCGACATCTTTGTAATCTTGGAGGATGCCATGGTCTGGGCCCTATTATATTTAGCTATTTTTAAAATCCGGCTCTTTCTGGAGTAAAGCCTATCTCTGATGAAGAACAGTATAAAAGTTGAAAGAGCCAAGGCAAATCTGACCCAGGACGATTTGGCAAAGTTGATTCATGTCAGTCGTCAAACTATCAATGCCATCGAAAAGGGCAAATTCAATCCATCCACCATTCTCGCATTGAAGATTGCCAAAGTTTTCTCAGTAGGGGTGAACGACATATTCTTTCTCGAAGAAACGGACTTGGAAGAATAATCGCATAACCGCCCAACATAGCAGGACATTTAAGAGGAATTGTTGCTACACCACACAGAACGTAGATAAATATGTAAACCATACTTGCATTTTTGCCAATTTTACATTACATTTGCAAAAATTGCACAGACATGAAACAATTGCTATCAATACGCTGTTTTGCTATCATTATAGGCATTTCCTTGATTAGCGGATGTAATAATATAACTCCCAACTATTCACCGAATATAGATGATTATTTACAAGAATCCTTTCTCAAGAATATACCTGCATTGATAATTGCAAGTGATATAACCTCAGATAAAACCAGACAATCCACACTATACAAACGAATCTATAAATCATATTCTGGAAAAGCATTAATCGCATGTTGCGATGTAACACTGCCCCAAAACCTATTTATTAATTATTTTCACAACGCCGGAACGATTCCGTCAATTGTAATCTATAATCCAGAAAAAAAATATCTTGGCCTTATTCCTATGCCAGATGTATATACATTCAATGAATTCAAGAACGCATTATTAAATTATTCACCTAATCCCGAGGCTAACTCCAACTACTATCTGTATAAAATGTACTCATGCAGCAAAGCAAAGGGGTCATGTGACGAATATCGCCAGCTGATAAATCCTAAATACCGAAATCCGCTCTATTATTATATTTTGTCCATCACAAGCAAGGACACATTAATTCAAGAGACCTACAGAGACACCTTACAAATGTTTCTTTCGGCAACCCATGACAATAAAACTAGATATTTACTCTCTAAATTGCCCGAAAAACGCACATTAGAAAAGCCCAAGATTGAAGGTCTTGCAAACAGTATCAGCTTCGGCAGCATTGAAAATAATAAGAGACACAAGAAAACTATTTCAATTGCAAACACGGGGAACGAAGCGTTAATAATCTACAATGTTTCTGTTTCGTGTGAATGCATAAGTGTTAACTACCCACGGATAATTGATGCTAACCATAATGGAGATATCACTATCTACTGGGATGCTGACAGCGATGAAGGGTATGACGAAAAAACCATTTATCTTATAACCAATAGCCAGCCTAAAATGTATACAATAAGAGTTAATGCCACCATTGTTTAACCAAAATAACGATACAAAAGATTATAGGGTGTTAAGTTGTGATTCATTTTTGATTGTATGATGTCAGCTAGCTTGGCTCAATATCCGCACTCGTTTGGCGGCAAGGTTCTCCGGGAGCGTTTTGCGTTCCCAGGCCTTGACGTCTGCAATGCGGTTGTGTTCA
>JAFVCK010000072.1 GCA_017479265.1 Bacteroidales bacterium
CCTGGCCCTCGCCAATATCCTTGTCCATGAGGTTGACCCTCAGGCGATTACCATTGCCGAAGACGTGAGCGGAATGGCCGGTCTCGCGGCTCCTTTCAAGGACGGGGGCGTGGGATTCGACTTCCGCATGGCCATGGGCATAGCCGACAAATGGATAAAGTGGATAAAGGAAAAGAGCGACGAGCAGTGGAGCATGGGCGAACTCTGGTACGAGCTCACCAACAAACGCGCCGACGAGAAGACCATCAGTTACGCGGAGTGCCACGACCAGGCTCTTGTGGGTGACAAGACGCTGATATTCAGGCTTATGGACAAGGAGATGTATTTCTCCATGAACACCGGCTCCCAGTCCCTCATAGTGGACAGGGGCATAGCTCTCCACAAGATGATACGCCTCGTGACCCTGGCGACCTGCGGCGGGGGCTACCTGAATTTCATGGGCAACGAGTTCGGCCATCCCGAATGGATAGACTTCCCCCGCGAAGGGAACGGATGGTCCTTCAAGCATGCCCGCAGGCAATGGTCCCTCAGCGAGCCCGATTATCTGAGATACGGATATCTTCGCAATTTCGACGAGGCCATGATACACCTTGTCAAGGAGGAAAACGTTTTATCTTCATGGCCCGTCCTGCTGACAGCCGACGAACAGAAGAAAATATTGATTTTCAGCAGGAAAAACTGTATCTTTGCATTTAATTTCAATCCTGCGGAATCATTCGCGGATTACGGTTTCTCCGCCCCGGCGGGAGAATGGGAAGTGCTGATGGATTCTGACGAAAAGCGTTTCAACGGTTTCGCCAGGATAAATCCCGGGGAGAAGCACCTGAGCCTGGAGGGCAGATGTCCCAACGGCAACCAGGGCTTCGACCATACCCTGAAACTGTATCTGCCCAGCCGCAGCGTTATTGTATTGAAAAAGAAATAACATAGAATATGGCATTTCTCAAATTCAACAAGCAAGAACTCGTTAACCTGTCCTATTCGACCAGGAGGGAAATCCTCTGCGCGAACAAGACGGGAGCGTATTGCAACACTTCCATAGTGACCTGCAATACAAGGCGTTATCACGGCCTCCTCGGAGTGCCCGTGGATAACTTCGGCGGGCATAAATATGTCCTGCTGTCTGCTGTGGATGAGAGTCTGGTGGCATCAGGGAAGCCTTTCAACCTGGGTATCCACCGTTATGACGACATCTACGAGCCACGCGGCCACAAGTACATTGTGGATTTCAACGCCGACCCCGTACCGGAGATAGTGTACAAGGTGGGCGGCATAATTTTCGCCAAGAGCATCCTGCTTGTCCCCGACCGTGACCAGGTCATGATCAGATACGAGCTCAGGCAGGCTCCCTCCCAGGTAGAACTCCAGCTCAAGCCCTTCCTCTCGTTCCGAAGGATACATGCACTTACCAAGCAGAACGACGAGGCCCGCACCGATTACAAGGAAATACGTAACGGCGTGTCCTTCAATCTCTACGAAGGCTTCCCGGACCTCAATCTCCAGATGAATTCGACCAAGGCTTCCTTCAAGTACGCCCCTTACTGGTACAACGGCATCACCTATTCCGACGAGTACCGCCGCGGCTTCGACTGCAAGGAAGACCTCTTCGTCCCCGGATGGTTCTCCGTCATGATGAAGGAAGGCGACAGCGTCATTTTCTCCGCCTCAGTCACCGAGGTGGCCCCCCGCAACATGAAAAAGGTATTCGAGGACGGCGTTGCCAAGGCCGGCGAAATAGTCGATTTCCATGACCAGCTGGTACACTGCGCCGACCTGCTGAAGCGCGACCGCGCCGGACGCAAGCAGATAACTGCCGGATACTCGTGGCTTTACACCGGTCTTCTGAGAGAGACCCTGCGTGCCCTGCCCGGCCTCACCCTCTATGCCGACGGCGACATGAAGGAGTTCGAGGACATTCTCGACGACCTGATTGCCCACGAGCAGGAGAGGCTGCTGCACAGGACCACCCAGGTGGAGGCTCCTCTGACCCTGCCCTGCGCCCTGCAGAGCTACATTGAATTCGGAGCGGATGCCCGCAAGGTATGGAAGAAATACGGCGGCATCGTCAAGGATATCATAGAGAGTTACTCTCCCGGCCGCCGCGAGGAGGTCACCCTGCATCCCAACGGCCTGCTGTGGGCCCAGAAGGACAGGACGGCGCTTTCATGGATGAATGCCTACATTGACGGCGTGCCCGTCACCGAAAGGGCCGGCTACCAGGTGGAGACCAATGCATTCTGGTACAATGCCCTGAGTTTCGCCATCGACATGGAGAGGCGTTTCTCCTCGCCTCGCAGCGCTTTCATAAGCAAGTGGACTCCGGTGCGCGACGAGTGCGCAAGGAATTTCCAGCCCACCTTCTGGTATCCCTCCGGCGGATACCTTGCCGACTACGTGGACAACTCCGGTCAGAACCTGGACGTGCGTCCCAACCAGCTCTACGCCCTTTGGGTGCCGTATTCTCCTGTGGATGACGATGTTGCGTTCAGCGTCATACATGTCATAGACAGGGAGCTCGTCACCAAGAGGGGCATACGCACCCTCTCTCCCCGCGACGTGAAGTACAAGGGAGTGTACGAGGGCACCCAGACCGAGCGCGACCTTGCCTACCAGCAGGGATGCGCCTGGCCTTTCCTGCTGGAGCCTTATATCGGGGTCTCCTTCAGAATCAAGGGCGTGGCATTCTACAAGAGGGCCGAGTGGCTTTGCGAGGGCTTCTTCAAGGAAGACCTGGGCAAGCACGGCGTAGGCGCATTCTCCGAGCTTTATGACGGAGACCCGCCCCACGAGCCGCACGGAGCCATTTCTTCGGCTCTGAGCACCGCAGCCCTGCTGTCGATAGACTTTATGATGAAACAAATCAGGGAGGAGTCGTTATGAAAGTCCTGATGTTCGGATGGGAGTTCCCTCCCCATATCGCAGGAGGTCTGGGCACCGCCTGCTACGGAATAGTCAAAGGCCTGGCTTACAACGGGGTGGAGACCCTGTTCGTAATGCCCTCGGCCTCGGGTGACGAAGACCAGAGCGCAGCCACCATAATCAATGCCAGCGATGTCCCCGTGGACTTCGTGGAGGAGGCTGACGTTACGGATTTCCTGGACAAGGTGAAATTCATCCACGTGGGTACCAACATGGTCCCTTACGTGGATCCGAGCGAGTTTACGGACCTCGTCGAAGAGGAACGCCGCCGCCAGGTCAAGGATTTCCGCATCCAGTACGGCCAGAAGTACAAGTTCTCCGGCAAGTACGGTGTCAACCTCATGGAAGAGGTGGCCCGCTACGCCCTCGTAGGAGGCACCATAGCCCGCCGGCACAAGGACGAGTTCGACCTCATCCATGCCCATGACTGGCTGACCTATTATGCCGGCATAGCCGCCAAGAAGATGACCGGCAAGCCCCTTGTGGTCCATGTCCATGCCACTTCCTTCGACAGGGGCAGCGCCGAGAACATAGATGCCCGCGTTTTCGAGATAGAGAAGAACGGAATGCTTGCCGCCGACAAGGTCATAACGGTGAGCGACCTCACGCGCAACATAGTGATTACCAAGTACGGAATAGACCCCGACAAGGTTGTCACCGTCCACAATGCCGTCGATTTCAGCGGCCGCGACGACCTCCAGGTCGAAAGGGGAGTGCGTGACAAGGTGGTCACCTTCCTAGGCCGAATCACCTTCCAGAAGGGCCCCGAATACTTCATCGAGGCGGCCGCGAAGGTGCTCAAGAGGACCAAGAACGTGCGCTTCGTGATGGCCGGCAGCGGCGACATGATGAACAGGGCCATACGCCACGTGGCGAGGCTCGGCATCTCGGACCGCTTCCACTTCACCGGCTTCCTTCGCGGAGCCGACGTGCAGAAGATGTTCGCGCTTTCCGATGTGTATGTAATGCCTTCAGTATCAGAGCCTTTTGGTATTTCCCCTCTGGAGGCCATGCGCACGGGCGTGCCCTCTGTGATATCCAAGCAGAGCGGTGCAGCCGAAGTGCTGAAGTACGCTTTCAAGGTTGATTTCTGGGATGTCGATGCAATGGCCGACCAGATTTACGCCCTGGTGGAATATCCCGCCCTCGCCTCTTTCGCTGCGGTGCAGGGTTACGACGAGGTGAACACCCTCAAATGGAACGGTGCCACCGCAAAGATGAAAAAGGTTTATGAATCAGTAATCAAGTGATAACATTATGGCTAAGAAATCAATAACCCTCTATTTCCAGGTCCACCAGCCTGCGCGTCTAAGGTTATACCGATTCTTCGATATAGGCAAGGACTCCCATTATTATGACGACTTTGCCAACAGGACCATACTGCGCCGCATAGCGCAGAAGTGCTATATCCCTATGAACCAGTTGCTTCTGGAGCTTATATCAAAGCACGGGGGCGATTTCAAGGTAGCGTTCTCCATTTCCGGAACGGCTCTCGAGCAGTTCGACCGCTATGCCCCCGAGGTGATAGATTCATTCAGGGCCCTGGCAGCCACCGGCAAGGTGGAGTTCCTAAGCGAGACCTACTACCATTCCCTCGCTTCCCTGGCCAATCCCCAGGAGTTCAAGCATCAGGTGCTCAAGCACAAGGCCTTGATAGAGGAGACCTTCGGCGTGACCCCCGTCACCTTCCGCAACACCGAGCTCATATACAACAACTCCATAGGGGAGCAGGTGGCGGAAATGGGCTTCAAGACCATACTGACAGAGGGTGCAAGGCACATAATGGGCTGGAAGAGCCCCAATTACGTCTATGCCCATGACACCAATCCCGGCCTTAGGCTCCTGCTGCGCAACTACCGCCTCAGCGACGACATAGCCTTCCGTTTCTCCGACAAGGGCTGGGAGGACTGGCCTCTTACCGCGGAGAAGTACCTCGGGTGGCTCAAGGAGGCTGTCTCCGAAGGCGGCGACGTAATCAACCTCTTCATGGATTACGAGACCTTCGGCGAGCACCAGAGCCAGCAGAGCGGCATTTTCGACTTCTTCAGGTATCTCCCAGAGATTATTCTGAAGGACGGCACCTTCGCCTTTACGACCCCTTCCGAGGCCGCCAGGAAGAACAAGCCGGTAGCCGACCTGGACGTGCCCGAGACCATTTCCTGGGCCGACGAGGAGCGCGATGTCACGGCCTGGCTCGGAAACGAGCTCCAGCAGGATGCGTACAACAAGCTCTACGCCCAGTACGAGAAGCTCTCCCTGGTCAACGACGAGGCCCTGTGGAACGACTTCGGCCATCTCCAGGAGAGCGACCATTTCTATTACATGTGTACCAAATTCTTCGCCGATGCGCAGGTACACAAGTATTTCAATCCCTATGATACCCCCTACGAGGCCTTCATCAACTACATGAACGTCCTCAGCGATTTCATCATCAGGGTGAATGACGAGGTGTCCACCATGGATGCCCCCAGGGAGGAGCCTGCACCGGCCCCCGCTCCTGCGAAGAAAAAGACGGCCACGGCCAGGAAAACGGTAACAAAAAAGAGTACTGCAAAGAAAAAGTAGAGGATGAAAGATAAGATTTTTGCTCCGGACTACCTGTTCGAAGTAAGTTGGGAAGTATGTAACAAAGTAGGCGGAATATATACCGTCATAGCCACCAAGTCTCTGTACCTCAAGTCCCAGCTCGGACGCCATCATATACTGATTGGCCCCGATGTCTGGATGGATACTGGCGACAAGCCGGATTTCATAGAGGACAAGCACATGTTCAGCGGCTGGCGTCGTCAGGCTGCCTCCGAGGGACTGGGCGTGAGGATAGGCAAATGGAATGTGCCGGGCAAGCCCATAGCCATGCTGGTGGATTTCAAGCAGTTCATAACCGGCCAGGACAAGATTCTTGGCGAATTCTGGGAGAGCTACGGAGTGGATTCCATCTCCGGCGACTGGGACTATCGCGAGAACGTCCTGTTCGGATATGCGGCCGGAAAGGTCATAGAGAGCTTCTGCCGTTACAATATGACAAGCTCCGAGAAGGTGGTCGCCCAGTTCCATGAGTGGCAGACAGGCTCGGGCCTTCTGTACCTCAAGAAAACCGAACTGCCCATTGCCACCGTGTTCACCACCCATGCCACCGTCGTGGGCCGCTGCCTTGCCGGCAACGGACTTCCGCTGTATGACAACATGTCTTCCTACGACGGGGACGAAATGGCCGCCCGCTACGGGGTTGTGGCCCGCCATTCAATGGAGAAGATTGCCGCCGGGCGTTCCGATGTGTTCACCACGGTCAGCGACATCACCTCCCGCGAGTGCGCCCAGTTCCTGCAGAGACCCGTGGACATAGTGACTCCCAACGGATTCGAAAACAGTTTCACCCCCTCCACCGACGAGGAGTATGACACCAAGCGTACCGCCGCCAGGGCAAGGCTGATCGAGGTGGCTTCCGCCATGTCCGCCGAGCCTGTGGCCAAGGATGCCATAATGATGTGCATAGGAGGCCGTTACGAGTACAGGAACAAGGGAATAGACGTGTTCCTCGATGCGCTCGGACAGCTTCAGGACGAGGGTTGGGACGGACGCGAAATCCAAGCTTTCATCATGGTTCCCGGCGGACACAACGGTCCCGACAGGGCCTTGGTATCCAAGCTTTTGCGAGGAGACAACGAGCATTACTCCACCCAGGTATCCCACAGCCTGATGTATCCCGAGACGGACACCATTACAAGACGGTTCCGCGAGCTGGGCCTCAACAATTCCCTCGGCGGCAAGGTGAAGGTATATTTCATTCCTTCATACCTTAACGGCGGCGACGGCATATTCAACCTCAGTTACTACGACCTGCTCGTGGGAATGGACCTTGCGATGTTCCCTTCCTATTATGAGCCATGGGGTTACACTCCTCTGGAGGCCGTAGCGTTCAAGGTGCCTACCTTCACCACCACCCTCGCGGGATTCGGCCTGTGGGTTAAGGACCGTTTCGCAGCCAAGGCCCATCCCGGCATTACCGTCTCCGAGAGGAACGATTCCAACTACCAGAATGTAGTTGACGATGTAAAGGCACGCATACGTGAAATCGCTTCCCTGGACCGTGACGGCCGCAAGGAATATATGGATTCAGCGCGCGAGGCCGCTTCCATAGCCCTTTGGGAGAACCAGATAGTATATTACAACAAAGCATATTCCCTTGCCCTCGAGAAGATTGGAGCAGGCAAGGGTGCATTCCCCAAATTCTCAGACGAAAGACAGATGAATTATCAGAAAATCGAAATCAACGCGCCTTCTTGGAAGAGTGTCATGGTGACACGCCACCTCCCCGAGGCGCTTTCCGGACTTGAAACTATTTCAAAGAACCTCTGGTGGTGCTGGAACGACTCCGCCAAAGCCCTGTTCAAGACAGTGGATGCGAAGGTATGGCACGACAGCGGCCACAACCCTGTCGCCATTCTGGACACCGTCAGCATCAAGAGGTTCGACGAACTTGCAAAAGACAAGACCTTCCTCGGACAGCTCTCTTCCGTGATGGCTGAATTCGACGAGTACATGGCCCTCAAGGCCAAGCGTACCGAGCCTTCTGTGGCGTACTTCTGCATGGAATACGGCCTGGACACTTCGCTCAAGATATATTCCGGAGGACTCGGCATTCTCGCCGGCGACTACCTCAAGGAGACCAGCGACATGAATGTCAACCTCACCGCAGTGGGCCTTCTGTACCGCTACGGATACTTCACCCAGGTGCTTTCCGCACAGGGCGACCAGGTAGCCAGGTACGATGCGCAGGACTTCATGAAGATTCCCGCGGAGCCTGTTTATGACAAGGACGGCAACTGGATGACGGTCAGCGTGGCCTTCCCCGGAAGGACCCTCTACGCCCGTATCTGGAAGGTGGCCGTGGGCCGTACGGACCTCTATCTGCTGGACACCGATTTCGAGGCCAACCGCGACGAGGACCGCGCTGTGACCCATCAGCTCTACGGCGGCGACTGGGAGATGAGAATGAAGCAGGAACTCCTGCTCGGATTCGGCGGCGTACGTGCCCTGAGGGCCCTGGGCCTCAATCCTACCATCTACCATTGCAACGAAGGCCATGCCGCTTTCATAGGCCTTGAAAGGCTCCGCGAGTATATGCAGGAAGGCAGCCTGAGCTTCCCCGAGGCCATGGAACTGGTCAGGGCTTCGTCCCTCTTCACCACCCATACCCCCGTTCCCGCAGGCCACGACGCCTTCGACGAAGGTATCATGCGCAAGTACATGAGCGACATTCCCGGCCGTCTGAAGATCAGCTGGGAGGACTTCATGGCCCTCGGCAAGATCAACGCACTCGACGTGAACGAGAAGTTCTCCATGAGCTTCCTCGCGGCCAACATATCCCAGAACGTGAACGGTGTGTCAATGCTGCACGGCAAGGTCAGCCAGGACATTTTCGACCGCATGTATCCCGGATATCTGCCCGAAGAACTGCATGTGAGCTACGTCACCAACGGAGTACATTATCCCACCTGGGCTTCCAAGGAATGGAAGCAGCTGCACGCCAAGGTATTCGGTGAGCAGTTCAAGACCCACCACTACGACAAGAGCTGTTTCTCAGGCATTTACAATGTCTCCGACGAGGATGTCTGGGCAGTTCGCAAGCTCCTCAAGACAGACCTTATCCAGACTGTGAAGAAGCGCCTTTCGGACCCTGCCCTCGGCAGCCACTATTCACCTTCCCAGATTGTCACCATAAAGGAGACCCTCAGGGACGACGTGCTGACCATAGGCTTCGCCCGCCGCTTCGCCACCTACAAGAGGGCGACCCTGCTGTTCAGCGACCTGGACCGCCTGGATGCCATTGTCAACAACCCCAAGATGCCCGTGCAGTTCATATTCGCCGGGAAGGCCCATCCCGCCGACCGTGCAGGACAGGACCTCATCAAGCGCATCGTGGACATCTCCAAGCAGGACCGTTTCATAGGCAAGATAGTCTTCGTGCCCGGATATGACATCACCCTCGCCAAGAGGCTTGTCCAGGGCGTGGATGTGTGGATGAACAACCCTACCCGTCCCCAGGAGGCTTCCGGCACATCCGGAGAGAAGGCCGCGATGAACGGAGTCATGCATTTCTCCGTGCTCGACGGATGGTGGGTCGAGGGCTACAAGGAAGGAGCCGGCTGGGCCCTTCCCATGGAGCGCACCTACGACGACCAGAACTACCAGAACGAACTCGACGCCGCTACGATTTACGGCATACTCGAGAACGAAATAGCCCCTGTCTATTATGACATAGACTATCGTCTGGGCCGTTCTTCCCGCTGGATAGAATATATCAAGAATACCATAGCCCAGGTGGCATGCAACTTCACCACGAACCGTATGCTCACCGACTACTGCAATCAGTATTATATTCCTCAGTCTCAGAGGGTTGCATCCCTGGAGGCCGACGACTGCAAGATAGCCCGCGAGATTGCCGCATGGAAGAGGCGCGTGGAACGCGAATGGAAGAACATAGACGTGGTCTCTTATTCCCGTCCTGACGATTCCTACACCCTCAGCCAGTCCAACCACATGCACAGCGTCGTGGAGCTCCATATCGGAGACCTGGACCCCGAAGACATAGGCGTGGAGATTCTCTTCTGCACCACCGATGTCCGCGGCAGCCTGCATATCCAGGACAAGTGCGAGTTCAAGCCGGTGAGTTATGAGGACGGCGTAGCGCGTTACGAGGCTGATATCCTGCCCGAGCGCACCGGTATGTATCAGGTAGCTACCCGTATCTATCCTAAGAATTCGCTTCTGCCTCACCGTCAGGACTTCCCTCTGGTGACATGGCTGTAGCGGCTACAGGCTTCTTTGACGGTGTCCATCTCGGGCACCGTCAGGTTTTGAATACCCTTCTCCGTGAGGCCGGGTCCCGTGGAGAGGAGAGCATGGTCGTGACTTTCTGGCCCCATCCGAGGACTGTGCTCCAGGATGATGCCAGGAGGCTGAGGCTGCTGAACTCCCTTTCCGAGAAAAAGGACCTGCTTCTGGCTTCTGGCCTGCAAAGGGTTGAAGTTCTGGACTTTACGAAAGAATTCAGCCGTATGGACTCCGAGCGGTACCTGACAATGTTGAGGGACTCCTTCGGGGTCAGTGCCGTAGTGCTGGGATATGACAACCGCATAGGCTCCGACCTTCTGCTGCCAGAGGACTCCGCCGCTATAGCCCGCAGCCTCGGCATGGATGCCGTCATAGTCCCGCCTGTTCCCGTCGGCGAGGGGGATGCCGCCATCAGTTCCACCAAGATACGCACGGCCCTCTGCGAAGGCCTCGTGGACCGGGCCGCCGCCATGCTCGGCTACACCTACATGCTTCACGGGGTGGTCGTCGCCGGCAACCGACTTGGCCGCACCATAGGTTTCCCCACGGCCAACATGCAGCTTTACGAGCCCCTCAAGCAGCTCCCTGGCAACGGAGTGTATTGCGTTGACGTACAGGTGCTTGGAAGCCGTTTCAAAGGCATGTGCAACATAGGCGTGAGGCCAACTGTAGGGGGCGGGGCCATTACTATAGAGACCAACATCTTCGACTTCGACGAGGACATATACGGCCTTGACATAAGGCTGTCCTTCCTCCGCAAGATTCGCGACGAAAAGCTCTTCGGCTCCCTGTCCGAACTCCGTTCCCAGCTCGAATCCGACCGTTCCGTATGCATGTAGAGGGCCATGGAGGCAGGACGTAAATTTGGAAAACACGACAATGCTTGCTAAATTTGCAAGATTTATAGAAAACAAGAGCAATTATTTCAAAACAGCTTCTAATAAAATGACAGCAAAGGAAATACGCCGGAAGTATCTGGAATTTTTCGAGAGCAAGGGCCACACTGTGGTTCCTTCTGCACCAATGGTAATCAAGAACGACCCTACGCTGATGTTCACCAATGCGGGTATGAACCAGTTCAAGGACATATTCCTGGGCAACACGGCACCTAAGTTCAAGAGGGCTACCGACAGCCAGAAGTGCCTGAGGGTCAGCGGAAAGCACAATGACCTCGAAGCAGTGGGACATGACGGCCGCCACCATACCATGTTCGAGATGCTCGGCAACTGGAGTTTCGGCGACTATTTCAAGGCAGAGGCCATAGACTGGGCCTGGGAACTGCTCACGCAGGTGTACGGCATTGACAAGTCCATTCTCTATGCCACCGTTTTCGAAGGCTCTGAGGAGGACGGCACCGCCCTTGACACCGAGGCTCAGCAGGCCTGGCTCAAGCACATGAGCGCCGACCACGTGCTCCTTGGCAACAAGCATGACAATTTCTGGGAAATGGGCGACACGGGTCCCTGCGGTCCCTGCAGCGAGATTCATATCGACCTTCGCAGCCCCGAGCAGAGGGCCAAGGTCCCCGGAGCCTCCCTGGTCAATACCGACAACGACGAGGTCATAGAGATATGGAACCTCGTGTTCATGCAGTACAACCGCAAGGCGGACGGCCACCTTGAGTCCCTGCCTGCCAAGAACATAGACACCGGAATGGGCTTCGAGCGCCTCTGCATGGTGCTCCAGGGCAAGACCAGCAACTATGACAGCGACGTGTTCAGCGGAATGATAGCGAAGATAAGCGAGCTCTCCGGCCATGCCTACCACGAGTCTCCCAAGACAGAGGTGGCCATGCGCGTAGTTGCAGACCATATCCGCGCCATAGCGTTCTCCATCGCCGACGGCCAGCTGCCTTCCAACGTCAAGGCCGGTTATGTGATAAGGCGAATCCTGAGAAGGGCCGTGCGTTACGGCTATACCTTTCTCGGCTTCGGCGAGCCCTTCCTCTGCCGTCTGGTGGACCAGCTCGTCGCCGACATGGGCGAGGCCTATCCCGAGCTCGCCAGTCAGAAACAGCTGATAGAGAACGTAATACGCGAAGAAGAAGTAGCTTTCCTCCGCACCCTCGACAGGGGCATACGCCTCATGGACGACTGCATGGAGAAGAACCGTGAAGGCAAGGTCATCCCCGGCGATGCCGCGTTCCAGCTCTACGATACCTACGGATTCCCTCTCGACCTTACCGAACTGATTGCCTCCGAAAACGGCTTCACGGTCGATACCGAAGGCTTCAACGCAGAGATGGCAAAGCAGAAGGAACGTGCCCGCAGCGCCACCTCCAACGAGTTCGGCGACTGGCAGGAGTTCTTCCCCGGAGAAGAGGTGGAATTCACCGGCTATGATTCCCTGACCGAGCAGAATGTACGCCTTCTCAAGCAGAGGACGGTCAAGCAGAAGAACAAGGTATTCTACCAGCTGGTCTTCGACCGCACTCCTTTCTATGCCGAGATGGGCGGACAGGTCGGAGATACGGGATATATAGTATCCGCCTCCGGCGAAAAGATAGCCATACTCAACACCGTCAAGGAGAACAACCTTACCATACATCTGGCCGAAAGGATTCCCGAGGATTGCAATGGGACTTTCACCCTGAGCGTGGATGAGCAGAGAAGGCTCAAGATTACCGCCAACCATACGGCTACCCACCTGCTGGACCAGGCCCTGCGCGAAGTACTCGGCACCCATGTCGAGCAGAAGGGTTCCTTCGTAGGCCCCGACTACTTCCGCTTCGACTTCTCCCATTTCTCCAAGATGACGGACGAGGAAATCGCCGCCACCGAAAAGAGAGTCAACCAGCTGATTCGCAGCAACTTCCCCCGTCAGGAAAAGCGTGATGCCACCATGGAGGAAGCCAACGCGATGGGCGCAATCGCACTCTTCGGCGAGAAATACGGCGACAGGGTGAGGGTGGTCCGTTTTGGCGATTCAGTGGAGCTTTGCGGAGGCACCCATGCCGATGCTACCGGCCGTATAGGCTATTTCAAGATAGTCTCCGAAGGTGCCGTGGCTGCCGGCGTGCGCCGCATAGAGGCCGTGACCGGTGAGGCAGCCGAAGGCCTTGTGAACGGCTTTATAGAGACCCTGAGGTCCGCCCGCGCATTCTTCAACAACGTGCCCGACCTCACCGGAGCCATACGCAAGATGGTGGAGGAAAACGGCGCATTCAAGAAGGAACTCGAGACCTTCGCCAAGGAAAAGGCCCGCAATTTCGCAAAGGCCGCAGCCGAGCGTGCAGAGCAGATAGGCGGCGTAAAGGTGATGCGTTTCAGCGCCGATGCCGACCCTGCAATGGTCCGCGAGGCCGCCCTTCTGATGCAGAAGGAATTGTCAGGCTTTGTTTTTGCAGGTGCATTCGCCCATGAGGGCAAGCCCAACCTGGTGCTGATGTATTCGGCCGACCTGGTTGCCGCAGGCAAGAACGCAGGCAAGGACATCCGTGAGGCCGCCCGCTTCATCCAGGGTGGCGGCGGCGGACAGCCCGGTCTTGCAACTGCAGGCGGAAAGGATGTTTCCGGCCTTGACCGGGCCCTCGCAAAAATGGTTGAACTGGCTACGGCGTAATGAAAAAACTCGACTGGTTCCTTATCAAGTCCTTCGTGGGTCCCTTCCTGGGGATTCTGGCGCTCGTCGTGTTCATCTTCATGATGCAATTCCTTTGGGTCTATATAGATGAACTCGTCGGCAAAGGTCTTGGCCTGAAGGTCATACTTGAATTCATGACCTGGGGCGGAGCCATAATGCTGCCTATATGTCTTCCTCTGGCCACTCTTCTGGCAGGAGTGATGACCATAGGGCAGCTGTCCGAGAATTTCGAACTCATAGCCATAAAGTCGGCGGGCATTTCCCTGGCCAGGGTCATGGCCCCGCTGTTTTTCGTCAGCCTTTTCATTATCTCCGTAGGCGCGTTCTTCACTGCCAACAACATAGTCCCGGTGGCGTACAACAAGGTCTATACGCTCAGGGAGGACATTCTGCGCACCAACGAGGAAATCAACATCCCGGTAGGCTCCTTCTATGAAGGAATCGAGGGATATACCCTTCGCATAGAAGGCCGCAACAAGGAAACCGGCATGATGTACGGAGTGCAGGTCTATGACCAGACTTCCGGCAAGGCCGGCACCGCAGAAACCCTCGCCGACTCCGCCATGATGTCCATTTCAAAGAACAAGGACTACCTCATTTTCCAGCTCTATGACGGCATTAGCTATCAGGAAGACAATACGATGAAGTACCAGGACACGACCATGAACCTCCAGCGGCTGCGCTTCTCAAGGCAGGAAATGATAATCCCTCTGAAGAACTACGCATTCAGCCAGCGTTCGGATGCCCAGTACGGCGACCAGACCAACTCCAAGCGCCTGTCGCAGCTGCGCGTGGACAAGGACTCCCTGGACACGCACAAGGACTCGGTCGTGCGCATCCAGCTGGCCAATTACGCCACCGACAGGACTTTCCGCTACGGGACCCAGCTGGACACTTCCTTCCATAAGGAACTGGTGCCCTTCGAGTTCCCTTCATCCCTTACCTGGAAGAACCTGCAGGAGGAAAGGAAGGCGTACGAGGCCGCTGCTTCGCAGGCTCGAAGCAAAGTCTCTTCCCTGCGCAGCGCAGGCCACGACGTGGAACGCTACGACTACACCCTGCGAAGGACCAATGTCAACATACTGAAGAAATTCTCGGGGGCCCTGGCCTGCCTGATAATGTTCCTCATAGGTGTTCCCCTCGGTTCTTTCGTTACCCGCAAGTCGGGTATCGGAGTGGCTGCCATAGTTGCTGTGCTGTTTTTCGTAGTATATTGGGTAGTAGGCATTTCGGGCGAGAAACTCGCCCGCGACGGAGCCTCCAACGCGGCCTTCGGAGTGTTCTTGTCCTCGGCGGTGCTGCTGCCGGCCGGACTGTACCTGTCCTGGAAGGCCATACATGACTCGGCCCTTCTGAAGACGGAGAATTTCGGAGCCTGGTGGAGGAAAACAATATCTGTAGTGATGGGTTTTTTCAAGAAAACAAAGATTGTATATTTCGGTACGCCCGAGTTCGCGGTGGCTCCTCTGGATGCCCTCGTCAAGGCGGGTTACAAGGTGGCGGCTGTCGTGACCGTGGCGGACAAGCCGGTAGGACGCGGACAGCAGATGAGCCAGAGCGCGGTGAAAAAATATGCGGTGGAGCATGGCCTTCCCGTGCTGCAGCCTGAAAAGCTGAAGGACCCCGAATTCCTCTCCTCCCTGGCCGCCTTCAAGGCCGACCTATTCGTCGTGGTAGCCTTCAGGATGCTGCCCCAGGAGGTGTGGTCAATGCCTCCCATGGGTACCTTCAACCTGCATGCGGCCTTGCTGCCTCAGTACCGTGGCGCGGCTCCAATCAACTGGGCCATCATCAACGGCGAGCGCATGACGGGCGTTACTACCTTCCTGATTGACAAGGATATAGATACCGGCAAGATTATTCTTCGCCAGGAATGCCGCATAGAAGACACCGACACTGCCGGCGACCTTCATGACAAGCTCATGCCTCTTGGCTCCGAACTGGTGATAACCACCGTCCAAGGCCTTATAGAAAAGAGCGTGGAGGTGAGGGTGCAGCGCAGTTTCATCCAGGGCTCGGAAGTGCTCAAAGCCGCTCCCAAGATACATGACGAACTGCGTCATATCGACTGGGACGCACCCATGACGCAGGTGTACAATCTGGTCCGTGGCTTGAGCCCCTATCCCGCTGCATACACCAACCTCGTCTCTTCCGAGGGCGTGGCTACCCAGCTGAAGGTGTTCGCCTGCGAGAAGGACCCGTCCCTGCACGGTGAGCCCGGGCAGTTGCTCTCGGACGGCAAGACCTATCTGGCGGTGGCCGTGGCGGACGGAGCCATACGCCTTACCGACATCCAACTTGCCGGCAAGAAGCGCATGGAGGTCAAGGCCTTCCTCGCCGGATTCCGCGAGCCTTGCTCATACACTGCCGACAAGGGTACTTCAGCTGGCGAAATCGCCCGCGTGCGTGCCTTATGAAAAGCGCAGTAATCATAGGAGCGGGGGACTTCCCGCGAAAGGACTATCCTTTGTACCTGGCGGAATCTGCCGACTATGTGGTGGTGTGCGACGGGGCGATTCGCTCCTGGGCACGCCGCTTCCCTTTACGCCGTCCCGATGCCGTGACAGGGGACATGGACTCCATAAGCCCTGCTCTTCGCAGGCGCTTTGGGGATGTGCTGGTACAGGAGGACGAGCAGGAGACCAATGACCAGAGCAAGGCTCTGAGGCTCACCCTGGAGCGGTTCAAGGACATTGACTGCATACATATACTGGGGGCAACGGGCCGCCGCGAGGACCATACCATAGGCAATCTCTCCCTGCTCATGGAATATGCCAGGCAGTACGGCCTTAGCGCGGAGTCCTCTCCTTCCCTTGATATGGTTAGCGACTGGAGCACGGCCTTTGCCGTCACCGGCAGCACTACCCTGGCCGTCGGCGAGGGACGCAGCATATCCATATTCAGCCCTGACAACTCCCTGAACATCAAGTCGGAAGGTCTTGTGTGGCCTACGGACTCCGTAGTATTCGACAACTGGTGGAAGGCCACCCTCAACAGGTCTTCGGCCCCTTTGGTTTCACTCACCTTTTCCCACCCTTCCCTGGCCCTTGTAATCCTCTCGTAGAGGCAATTGCATAAAATTTGCTATATTTGCAAATTATGGCCGAACCCGGAAAATACAGGCTCAATCCCGAGACCCTTCTCTATGAAATGGAGAAGGTGCCTTTCCGTACCCGTTTCGGAAAGTTGCTGCTGGTGCTGCTGCTTGGCGCAGGCCTGTTTTTCGTGTATCTGTGGCTGTGGTCCTATGTGCTCGGCTGGGAACTTCCCAAGACCACCGTGCTTCGAAAGCGCAATGCCGAATGGGTGTCGCGCATGGAGGAAATGAACCGCTGGATGGACCGCGCCGACGCCACCCTCGAAGGACTCTCCCTGAGGGACAACAGGATATATCGCAACATATTCGGAATGAACGGGATAGGCGACGAGGTGAGGGAGTCGGGATTCAGCGGCACCAGCCGTTATGACGAGCTCGACAGGGCGGGTGCAAGCCCCCTTCTGCTGGCGACCGCCAAGCGTATGGACGCGCTCACCAAGAAGGCCTATGTGCAGAGCCTTTCCTTCGATGACGTGGCCGCCCTTTCCAAGAGGGCGGGAGACATGGCTTCCTGCATTCCCGCCATACCTCCGCTGATGACGGCCCCTGCTACATATCGCCTCTCCAGCCCCTTCGGATACCGTAGCGACCCTCTGAACGGCAGCACCAAGATGCATACGGGAATGGACTTCGCCTGCAAGCCGGGCAATTCCATATACGCCACTGGAGACGGCGTGATAGAGACCGTCCGATTCGAGCTTTTCGGATACGGCAATTCGGTGATGATAGACCACGGCTTCGGCTACAAGACCCGTTACGCCCACATGAAGACCATTTATGTCACCGAGGGCATGAAGATAAAGAGGGGAGAGTGCATAGGCGAGACGGGCTCCTCCGGCAGGGTGTCCGGACCTCATCTCCATTACGAAGTGTTCTACAGGGGCAATTTCGTCAATCCGGTCAATTACATGGACCTTTCCATGAGCGAGGAGGAATACAGGCGGATGGTCGAGAAGACCGCCGCCGAGTCTTCCAACCTGATGATAAGGCCTCACCAAAGGGTAAAGCTATGACGCGCTACGAATTCGACAGGGACAATTTCAGTTTCCGCAAGGTCACCACTTCCATAGGCGGCCTGCTATGGCGCGTGTTCAAGTGGGTCGTAGCGAGTTTCTCCCTCGCCGCGGTAATCTATGCGGTGAC
Source organism: Bacteroidales bacterium (assembly GCA_017479265.1). Lineage (GTDB taxonomy): Bacteria > Bacteroidota > Bacteroidia > Bacteroidales > UBA932 > Cryptobacteroides. The sequence continues at coordinate 17,576 of JAFVCK010000072.1, forward strand.
TGCCGTTTTCATCAGCACCGATACCGAGCGCAAGCTCACCAGGGAGAACCGCATGTATGAGAAAGTATATGTGCAAATGCTTGAGAGGCAGGAACTTGTGTCCGAGAATATAGAAGGCCTCAAGATGCGCGACGATGACATTTACGGAGAGCTCTTCCATACCAAGGCTCCAGAGGCCGACCCCGCCTCCCTTGTCTTTAGCAGGGACAGCGCCGGGGTATCCGCGGCCCTGCTTTTACAAAGGGCAGGGGTGGTGGAAGACAATTTCCTGGCCATATTCTCAATGCTGAAGGCCGGCGGGACTCCTCCCATGGGACTGCCCCTTGGGGAAATCACCTACGCCCAGACGGGAGCCGGCACGGGCAGCCGCATAAGTCCTTTCTACAAGGTGCAGGTGGCCCACGACGGCCTCGACCTTGTCGCGGCCCAGGGCGAGCCGGTCTTCGCTACGGGAGAGGGCACGGTGCAGGATGTCATTCATTCCGGCAAGGGCCTCGGGAACGTAGTGGAGATAGCGCACGCAGGAGGTTACGTCACCCGCTACTGCCACCTCGCCGACATAACCGTGAGCAAGGGCCAGAAGGTAAGGCAGGGCGGAAAGATAGGATACGTGGGCATTTCAGGCAATTCCTTCGCCCCCCATCTTCATTATGAAGTGAGGCATAACGGCTTGCCTGTCAATCCTATAGACTACCTGGCTGTCATGGTGGGCCCCGAGACGTACTCGGCCATGACGTATATGTCCGCCGTGACCCGTCAATCATTGGACTGAAACCATAAAGAACCATATATGGAAAAATGCATTTATACCATAGGCGAGGCCGCCGGGATACTGGGGGAGAACCAGTCCCTGGTGCGTTTCTGGACCAACAGTTTCCCGAAACTGCTCAAGCCCATGCGCAACGCCAAGGGCAACCGCCTCTATTCTCCCGAGGACATCGAGGTGCTCAAGCAGCTGCATCTTCTTATCAAAGGCAAGGGAATGACCCTGGAAGGAGCCGAAAAGGTGCTCATGGCCGACCGCAAGAGCGTTGAGGACAGGGTGAAGGCCCTGGATTCCCTCAAGGCCATACGTGCCCAGCTCCTGGAAATCAAGCAGGGACTATGAAGGTGAGGGACATTCTCGCCGCTGTGGAGGAATTCGCTCCCCTCGGCGTGCAGGAAGGCTGGGACAACAGCGGCCTTCTGGTAGGTTCCCCGGATGACGAGGTCCACGGGGTGACCATCGGTTTCGATGCCACCGCGGCCCTCATGGAGGATGCTCACAGCAGCGGCTGCGACCTTGTCATAGTCCATCATCCCCTCATTTTCGGAGGCCTCAAGAAGATAGACCCGGCGGACCCCGCCGGCGAGGCAATTTATGCCGCAATCAGGTATGGCATAGCTGTTTACGCCACCCACACACCGGCTGACAAGGTGCCCGGAGGAGTGAGCTGGGCCATGGCAGGAAGGCTGCCCCTTGTGAATGTCCGGGTGCTGGATGACGAAGGAGGAGTGGGCCTTGGCGTGGTCGGCGACCTTCAGAGCCCTCTGGGCGGAGAAGAGGCCGTGGCCATGGTAAAGGAGGCCTTCGGCCTTGCTGCCGTGCGCTGCTCGAAGCCCGTTGCGAAGGTGGACCGCATCGCCCTTTGCGGAGGTTCGGGCTCTTCCCTTATAGGCGCGGCCATGCGCAGCGGGGCCCAGCTGTTTGTCACAGGGGACATCACGTATCACAAGTTTTTCACTCCCAAGGGCTTCATGCTGATGGACATAGGACATTTCGAGAGCGAAAAAGACATAGTTGGCATTTTATTTAAGGTGATACGGAAAAATTTTCCTAACTTTGCAGTTCGCACTGCGTCCTCTCTGGAGAACCCCGTGCATTACATGTAAATATACGTATATTGAAATATGGCAACCAAGAAAACAGTTAAAAAAGTCGAAACTCCTATCGACCAGAGGGAGACATTCGTTTCCATCCGAAAGAATTTCGCCGAAACCGATGCCGAGGTCGGAGAGAAACTGCAGGTTCTCTATGCCCTGCAGAAGGCCGACACCGCAATAGACAAGATTCTACAGCTGCGGGGTGAACTCCCCGAGGAAGTGTCTGTCCTCCAGAAGGAAATAGCCGACCTCGAGGCTACCAACGCCCGCATCGAGCAGTTCATCGAGGGTATGAACCAGACCATTGCGAACTGCAAGCAGGACATCATCGACTGCGATGCCCAGATAGCAAAATACCAGAAGCAAATAGAGAACATCGCCAACAGCCGCGAGTTCGACTCTCTCAACAAAGAGATTGAGAACCAGACGCTTCTGCGCCAGATTGCAGAGAAGCACATAGGCGAGGCAAAGGCCAAGACCGCCGAGGCCCGCAGCGACATGGAGTACAACAACGACATGATTTCCATCCGCAAGGCCGACCTTGATGCCAAGAATACGGAACTGGCCGGCATAGCCCAGTCCACCTCCAAGGAGGAGACACGCCTGAGGAACGAGCGCGAGGAGCTTGCCTCCAAGATAGATGCAAGGACCATGAGCGCATACGAGCGCATCCGCGCCAGCGTGAGGAACCACCTTGCAGTGGTGCCCGTGTACAATGGCAATGCCTGCGGAGGCTGCTTCAATGCCATCATTCCCCAGAGGCTTGTCGATATCGCTTCCGGCAAGAAGCTCATAGTCTGCGAGCACTGCGGACGTATCATAGTCAACGCCCAGTAGCATTACCGCCCTATGCCCGACACACCCCGCAGGAGCAAGAAGAACCAGGACGTCAGCCTTGACGCCCTCGGTCTTGAAATGGGCAACCGCCCGCCGCAGGCCCTCGATTTCGAGGAGGCCGTGCTCGGTGCGCTGCTCATAGAGCCCGGTTGCGTGGACGAGGCCATGGAGGAGCTCACTCCCTCCTGCTTCTACGACCCCCGTCACCGGACCATTTTCGAGGCCATGGTCTCCCTTGTCAACGAGCATGTGGCACTGGACCTGCTGTCCGTGTCCCAGAAGCTCTCCTCGCTGGGCCAGCTGGACGAAGTCGGAGGTGCTGTCACCCTGGCCGCCCTATCGCAGAAAATCGGTGCCGCCGCGCATATCGAGTATTATATCAAGATACTCAAGCAGAAGAACATACAGCGCGACCTGATTACCGCCTCATTAGACATTCTGAAGAATTCCTACGACGACTCAGTCAATGTGGACGACCTCATTGACATGTCCCAGTCCAAGATTTTCGCTGCCATACAGAACAGCGTCAAGAAGGATGTCCAGGAGATTGGTTCCGCCATACGCGCCGCCATGGACGACGTGGAGAAGGCGCAGACGCAGACGGGCCTGAGCGGTGTCCCTTCGGGCTACCATTCCATAGACAGGATAACCATGGGCTGGCAGCCTTCGGACCTTATCATCCTGGCCGCCCGTCCTTCCGTCGGTAAGACGGCTTTTGCCTTGAACATAGCCAGGAACGCAGCCGTGGACCACAACATGCCCGTGGCCGTGTTCTCCCTGGAAATGCCCACCAAGCAGCTTGCCAAGCGTCTTATGACTTCCGAGTCGGGGCTTCCCGCCGAGAAAATCAAGGGCGGACAGAAGCTGGAGCCCTACGAATGGGACCAGCTGGAGTTCAAGCTCAAGGACCTGGCCAAGGCCCCCCTGTACGTGGACGACACCCCCAGCCTTCCCATAATGGAGTTCCGCACCAAGGTCAAGAGGCTTGTCAAGACCAAGGGCGTGAGGCTGGTGATTGTCGATTATCTCCAGCTCATGCAGGGACCGGCCGAGCTTCGCGGCATGCGCGAGCAGGAAGTCGCCGCCATATCCCGTACCCTCAAGGCTACGGCCAAGGAGATGAACATCCCGATTATCGCCCTGTCCCAGCTTTCGCGTAACGCCGTCCAGCGTTCGGGCAGCAATGGAAAGCCCCAGCTGAGCGACCTTCGCGAGTCGGGAGCCATAGAGCAGGATGCGGACATGGTGATTTTCGTCCATCGTCCGGACTATCTCGGACTTGCGGAAACACCTGACGGAAAGGAGACTACGGAGATTATAATAGCCAAGCACCGTAACGGCGAGACGGGAGAAATCCCCATGCGTTTCAAGAGCGAGCTGGTCAAGTTCGTGGAGATGGACGATACCCTCCTGAACCAGGCGAATTCCTATATGTCACCTTCAAGCCCCACGCTGGACAACACTCCGGCCCCTTCCGGAGGCTACAATCCTTTCGAAGGAGCGTCAGGATTTGAATAGCGGCACGTTTTTTGGCCTGTAATTCCGCGTTATGAAAAGGATACTTACAATTTTGCTTGCGGTACTGCTCCCCATGGTGATGCAGGCCCAGTCGCTTCCCCTTCGCAAGGGCGGGGACAGTCTCCCTTTCAAAGGCGGAGAGAAGTTCACATACAAGCTTCACTACAAGCTCGGCCCTATCAATTCCGATGTGGCCCATGCCACCATCAGCGTGGACAGCGTGACATATAATGGCCGAAAGGCCCTGTCCGCCAGGATTTTCGGCCAGACCGCCAAGTTCTACGACACCTTCTTCAAGGTGCGCGAGGACTTCCGCAGCACTTTCGACTACAATCTCCTTCCCCTGCACTTCTACCGTGACACCCGCGAGGGCAGCTGGTATTGCAAGAACGATGCACAGTATGTCTGGAACGGGGCTTCATCATACGCGAGGCTTACCGTAGAGAACAGTGCCGAGGAGCTGAATACCAAAGACATACCGCTCCAGCAAGGCACCTGCGACATCACTTCCATGGTGTATATGATGCGCAACGCCGACATGGAGAAAATCTCCGAGGGCCAGTCCTTCACGGGCACCATGATGCTTGACGGGGCCACCTTCACCATGAGGATGACCTACAAGGGCACTGCACCCCTCAAGGACAAGACCCTGGGCACCGTGAATGTAATCAGGTGGTCGGTCAGGCTCAACGCCGGCGAGACCTTCGACACCAAGGAGGACCTTATATTCATGTTCACCGCCGATGCCAACCGCATACCGGTGCGTTTCGAGGCTCCTTTCAAGTTCGGAGGAGTATCCGGCAGGCTGGTCGCCTACGAGGGCATAAAATATCCCGTCGCATACGGATTGAAATGACGGAAGAGGTCTCACATAGCGGCATAGTCAAGTCTGTCGGTCCCGACAAGACCATAGTGGGAATTGTCTCGCAGTCCGCCTGCGGCGCTTGTCACGCCAAAGGCTTGTGTTCGGCCGCCGAGGCCATGGAAAAAGACATAGAAGTGGCGACAGTTCCCGGACTGGAGCCGAGAGATGAAGTAGAAGTGGTGCTGCAAGGGTCCCTCGGGCTCAAGGCAGCGCTTCTTTCTTATGCAGTTCCCGTGTTGCTGCTGCTGGTGGTAGTGGTGGCGCTGTCATATACCTCGCTCCATGAGCTGTGGACAGGCCTTATCGGCTTTGCCGTCGCAGGAGCCTGGTTCTGCGTGCTGTGGCTGCTGAGGGGCCGTTTTGAAAAAGAATATTCATTCGCAATAAGGAGGAAATAAAACTAAAGCTTATGAGTCAAACAATTATCTGGACCATCGTAATTATCGCCGTGCTCGGACTTGTGCTGGCGCTGGTCCTCTGGTTCATCGCCGAGAAGTTCAAGGTGGTCGAGGACCCGAGGATAGACGAGGTCGAAAAGGTCATGCCCGGTGCCAACTGCGGCGGCTGCGGATTTGCGGGTTGCCGCGCTTTCGCCGATTCCGCCGTCAAGGCTGAGAACCTGGACAACCATTTCTGCCCTGTCGGAGGCAACGACGTGATGCAGAAAGTGGCCGCCATTCTCGGTCACGAGGTCAAGGCCAAGGCTCCCCAGGTCGCCGTCGTGCGATGCAACGGTACCTGCGAGGCCCGTCCCGTGGTGAATGATTACGACGGAGCCGCTACATGCCGTGTCAAGGCCGCCCTCTACAGCGGTGACACCGGCTGCTCCTACGGTTGCCTCGGATGCGGCGATTGCGTATCGGCCTGCCAGTTCGGAGCCCTCTCGATGGACCCCGCGACCGGTCTTCCCGTGGTGGACGAGGAGAAATGTACAGCCTGCGGCGCTTGCGTAAAGGCCTGTCCCAAAGCCATTATCGAACTAAGGGCCAAGGGGCCGCGCGGAATGCGCATGTTCGTGAGTTGCGTCAACAAGGACAAGGGCCCGTCAGTCAAGAAGGCCTGCGCCAATGCCTGCATAGGCTGCGGTATATGCTTCAAGACCTGCACCCACGATGCCATAGTGTTCGACAGCAATGTGGCCTACATCGACTATTCCAAGTGCAAGCTCTGCCGAGAGTGCGAGGCATTCTGCCCCACGGAGGCTATTCACGCCGTGAACTTCCCCAAGCCTCTTGACAAGGATGCGGTGAAGGCAAGGGTGAACGAGCGCAAGAAAAAGGCTGCAGAAGCTGCCGCTGCCGCACAAACGACCGTAAAGGAGGACAAGCAATGAACAGGACATTTTCAATAGGCGGAGTACATCCCCACGATTCCAAGATTTCAAAGGATTGCGCCATAGAGGCCCTGCCCCTGCCGCCGACCGTATATATTTCAGTGGCACAGCACATCGGTGCTCCCGCCAAGCCCATAGTCGCCCCAGGTGACAAGGTCAAGGTCGGACAGCCCATAGCGGAGCCTGGCGGTTTCGTCTCGGCATTCATCCATTCTTCGGTGTCCGGTACGGTGAAATCCATCGCTCCCCGCGCCGACCTCGCCGGCAACAAGCAGATGTGCATAGAGATTGCCGTGGAAGGCGACGAGTGGTACGAGGGAATCGATACTTCCGACACTCTCAACACAGATTTCTCCGATGACAACAAGGAAATCATAGAGAAGATACGCCTCGGCGGAATAGTGGGTCTCGGAGGTGCTACCTTCCCCACCCATGTCAAGCTCAGCCCTCCTCCCGGAAAGGTGTGCGAGACTCTTATCATAAACGGCTGTGAGTGTGAGCCTTATCTTACTTCCGACTACCGTACCCTCCTCGAGAAGGGTCCCCAGGTGGTCACAGGTACAGCCATACTCAAGCAGGCCCTCTCCGTCGATAAGGCAGTAATCGCCATAGAGGAGAACAAGCCCCAGGCCATAGAGTACATAAACAAGCTCCTCTCCGACCTTCGCAAGGTCTCTTCCAAATACACCGGCATTACCGTAATGAGCCTTCGCAAGCGTTATCCCCAGGGAGGCGAGAAGCAGCTCATAGATGCCGTCATGCACCGTCAGGTCAAGTCCGGAGGACTGCCCATAGACGTTGGCGCGGTGGTGCAGAACGTGGGTACGGCGCTTGCCGTGTACGATGCCGTCCAGAAGCGCAAGCCTCTGATTGACAATACTATCACCGTGACGGGAGAGTGTTTCCCCCGTCAGGCCAACCTGCTTGTGAGGGTAGGTACTCCGCTGAGTTTCATCATAGACTATCTGGGGGGCATGCCCGCCGATGCGGCCAAGGTCATAAGCGGAGGTCCCATGATGGGCAAGGCCATATCCAACCTGGATGCAGCCACCCTCAAGGGGACTTCCTCCCTGCTGTTCCTTACCGAGAAACAGACGCGCCGCCGTCCCGAGAGCAGCTGCATACGCTGCGGACGCTGCGCGGATGCCTGCCCCATGGGCCTGGAGCCTTTCCTGCTGAACCGCCTCGCCCATGCCGGACTCACCGACGAACTCGAAAAGAATGCTGTACAGGACTGCATAGAGTGCGGTTGCTGCCTCTACAGCTGTCCTGCCAACATCCCCCTGCTGGACCATATCCGCCAGGCCAAGGGACAGGTCATGGGCATTATACGTGCAAGGGCCGCCGCCGCAAAGGCAGCCGCTTCCAAATAGATTAAAAAGGTATCATATATGAGCAAATTATTGGTTTCACCATCTCCTCACATCCATGCGGACGTTTCCACAAGCGCCCTGATGCGTGACGTGGTGATAGCCCTGATACCCGCAGTGCTCGTTTCCGTTGTATTCTACGGCTGGAGCGAGCTTCTGGTGCTGGGTGTCAGCGTGGCTTCATGCGTGCTTCTGGAGTATCTCGTTACCCGTTTCATGATGCACAAGCCTTCTACGATAGGAGACCTTTCCGCCGTAGTCACGGGCTTGCTGCTGGCCATGAACCTGCCTTCCTCCACTCCCTGGTGGATAGTGTTCATAGGAGCGGTGGTCGCCATCTGCGTGGCAAAGCTCTCCTTCGGCGGACTGGGCCAGAACGTGTTCAATCCGGCCATTGCGGGTCGTGTTTTCCTGCTTATATCTTTCCCTATGCAGATGACCACCTGGGAGGCCCCTCAGGGCCTTTTCGGAGCAGATGCCATTTCCGGCGCTACTCCTCTGGGACAGGTCAAGGAAGGCCTTCTGGCGGGCACCCCTCTTTCCGAGCTGGTCAATTCGGACTATCTTTCCATGCTGTTCACCAACATAGGCGGCAGCGCTGGTGAGATTTCCGCCCTGGCCCTGCTTGCTGGCTTTGTATATCTGCTTTGCCGCAGGGTCATAAAGCCCCATGTCACCCTGTCCATCTGGGCGACCGTGGCTCTGGTGTCCCTGATATTCTCCCTTGCCGCTCCCGAGCGCTTCACAGGCCCCTTGTTCAACCTCCTTACCGGCGGTATGATACTGGGTTCCTGCTTCATGGCGACTGACTATGTCACCTCGCCCATGAGCGTTGTGGGAGGCATAGTTTACGGTATAGGCATAGGCTTCATTACCATGATGATACGTTACTTCGGCAGCTATCCCGAGGGCATGTCCTTCGCCATTCTGCTTATGAACGCCGTGGTTCCTCTTCTGAACATGTGGTTCCACCAGAAAAAATACGGGAGGGCATAGCTATGGCAGTACAGTCCAATCTCAAGAACATGGTCCTGTGCCTCTTCACCACCTGCCTCGTCTGCTCTGCGGTCCTGGCCGGGGTGTATGCCCTGACGGCGGCTCCCATAGCCCAGACCAACGCCCAGCTGCTCCAGCAGTCTGTCGGCGCGGTGCTCCCCGAGGGAGGCGAACTTTCTGAGGCCAAGGACCTCGAAGTCGGCGGCCAGCCCTCCGAATATTACATTCTCTCTGAAAACGGACAGGACAAGGCATACGCCGTCAAATCCACTGTCGTGGGCTTCGGCGGTCCTCTCGTCCTGATGGTAGGCGTGACCGCGGACGGCAAGGTGTACAACACCTCCGTGCTCAGCCACACCGAGACTCCCGGACTGGGAGCCAAGTGTACTACCGACGAGGGCTTCATGGCCCAGTGGAAGGAGCTTGACCCCGCAGTCAAGATACTCAAGGTCAAAAAGGACGGCGGAGACATAGATGCCATTACCGCTTCCACCATTACGTCCAGGGCCTATACCCTTGCCGTACAGAATGCCATCGATGCAGTCAAGGGCATGGGCGACGCTTCCACCGGAGCAAGTGTAAAACCAAAGGAGGAAATGGAAAATGAACAGTAAACTTCAGCTTATCACCAAGGGGTTCGTCAAGGACAACCCTACCTTCGTGCTCCTGCTGGGAATGTGTCCTACCCTGGCCACCACCACTTCGGCCATCAACGGACTCAGCATGGGTCTTGCCACTCTCTTCGTGCTGGTGCTTTCCAATATGGCCATTTCGGCCATAGCTCCCGTGGTTCCCGACAAGGTGCATATCCCCGTATATATCGTGGTAATAGCCACTTTCGTGACCCTGCTCCAGTTCCTGATGCAGGCCTATACCCCCGGCATTTACGCCACCCTGGGACTCTTCATCCCCCTTATAGTGGTGAACTGCATAGTCCTCGGACGCGCAGAAGCCTTCGCCTCCAAGCATTCTATAGGGGATTCCGCCCTTGACGGACTCGGAGTCGGACTGGGCTTCACCCTGTCCCTCACTGTCCTGGGCGCTGTCCGTGAAATCCTCGGCAGCCTCTCCATCTTCGGATGGAAGATACCCGGTACCGGCGACGGCATGCTCGCCTTCGTCATGGCCCCCGGCGCATTCATCTGCCTGGGATATCTTATGGTATTGTTCAACAAGTACTTAGCCAAGAAGTAATATGGAAATCCTGCTTATAATAGTATCCGCGATATTCGTAAACAATATCGTTCTGGCCCAGTTCCTGGGAATATGCCCTTTTCTCGGGGTTTCCAACAAGCTCTCCACGGCTTCCGGCATGTCGCTGGCGGTTTGTTTCGTCATTACACTTGCCACTCTGGTGACCTACCTTCTGAACAAGTATCTGCTTGTGCCCCTTGGACTTACCTTCCTGCAGACCATAGCCTTCATCCTGGTCATCGCGGCCCTGGTGCAGATGGTCGAAATAGTGCTCAAGAAGGTCAGCCCCTCCCTTTATCAGGCTCTCGGCATTTTCCTGCCCCTGATTACCACCAACTGCGCCGTGCTGGGCGTGGCCATCAACGTAGTCACCAAGGAGTTCACCTTCGGCCTGCCTTCACACATGCTGGGACTTGGCGAGGCCGTGCTCTACGCATTCGCCACATCCCTCGGCTACGGCCTTGCCATGGTTATTTTCGCCGGGCTGAGAGAGCATCTCGCCCTCAGCGATGTCCCCAAGCCCTTCAGGGGAGTGCCCATTGCCCTCATTACCGTAGGTATTCTGGCAATGGCCTTCATGGGCTTCTCCGGTATTGCATAAAAAACGGTGTATTAATAACTTAAATTCTATTTTCATGAAAAAGTCAATTATCCTTGCAGCCGTGGCTCTCTTGATAGGGATTGCTGCAAGCGCACAGCCCAAGGCCATAGGCCTTCGTCTTGGTTACTACAACGCTGTCTCATATGAGCATTATCTCGGAGGTGACAACTTCATCGAGGCCAACGGCGGTATCTACGGCAACTCCGGCGGTGTCTCCTTCTTCGCCGACGGTATCTACAACTTCACCATCGCGCATCCCGACTGGACTCCCCGTGGAGAATGGGGTTTCTATGCCGGTCCCGGCCTCACTCTCGGCACATGGGCCAATGGGGGCAATGCCAGTTTCGACATCGGCATTTGCGGACAGGTAGGACTGGAGTACACCTTCTGGTTCCCCCTGAACCTCTCTTTCGACCTTCGTCCCCGCTTTGGCTTCATCTCCAGGAACTTCGACCCTCTGGTGCTGGTGCCTTGCCTGTCGGTGCGTTATGCGTTCTAAGAGAATAATTCTCGTATTGCTGATGGCTCTCGGCTTTGCTGTGGCGGCGCACGCCCAGTACCCGAGGGCCTTCGGCGTCAGGGGAGGCTACGGCCTTGAAGCCAGTTACCAGCACTGCGTCGGCGACCCTCATTTCATAGAGGTCGATGTGGGTCTGGACCTGGTGGGCCAGAGAGGCTTCCGTCTGACAGGCATAATGGACTTCGTGCTCTGGCGGCCCTACATGGGCAGGGTGGGCACATGGAGCCTTTATGCCGGCCCCGGAGTATCTACCGGATATGTCTATAACAGCAAGGATGCGCCCGAGCCGTCTTTCGTAGTGGCGGCCTGCGTGCAGCTCGGCCTGGAATTCGCCCCCTGGACCCATTTTGCCATGGCGGCGGACCTGAGGCCCATGTACGGATGGGATTTCAGCAGCAAGACCTCCTATTTCCGGGGCGGCTTCTGGTACGGTCTGATACCGAGCCTCTCTCTGAAGTACCTGTTCTGATACTGCGGGTTTGCAGATTTTATGGGACATTTGGTTGAAACAGTTTGGCAGTTTCGTCCGGATGTCCCATCTTTGCATCAAGGTATATACCGCAAGTTGGACATTAAATACAGATGGTTATGAATCAGATGGTTATGAAAAAGTCACGGTTTATTTCGGCAGTATGCGCCCTAATGGCGTTTGCGGCCTGTTCGGGAATCGACGTGAATGTCGATGATACTTCCGGTGGCTCATCCTCGAGTTCTTCGACCGAGGCCGGCATATCGTGGCCTAATGGCAGTTATTCCGCAGTCCTCGGTACTGAGTTCACCTCTCCCGTGCTCACCAACCCCCATTCCCTTCCGGTCAGTTATTCTTCCTCCGACAAGAGCGTAGCGACCATAGATTCAGAAGGCACGGTCAGCCTTGTGGCCGTCGGTACGACAGTCATTTCGGCAGCCTTCGCCGGCAATTCTTCATATCAGGCTTCCACTGTGACCTATACCCTTATGGTCACCGCCGACAGCGACGACAAGCAGGACGTGGAAATCTACTGGGACCTGGAAGACCTCGTGCTCTCCGTGACTATCGGGGATGATTTCACCTCTCCCTCGCTTGTGAACAGGGAGGGCGTGGCCGTTACCTATTCTTCTTCCAACACGGCCGTGGCTACGGTGGATTCCGATGCCTCCGTGACCATTCTCTCTACGGGAAGAACGGTTATCAGCGCCACTTTCCTTGGCGACGACGATTACAATTCAGCCTCGGCCAGTTATACTCTCGTGGTTATGAAGCAGACTTCCGGCGAGGATGACGGAGCCGGCACTTTCTACATCGATTCTTCGGACAGCGAGACCTCCGAGGACAACGTGGGCAACAGCGAGTTTGACCGCACCATAAGCATAGTATGGTCATCCTCAGGCGTAACCGTGAGCGGTGACTACTACGGCTACGTCTCTGCCGACGGCGCGGATGTAGTGGTGGACAACCCCTCCGAGGAAAAGGTCATATACAATCTTTCCGGCACATCTTCCGCAGGCAGTTTCAAGCTCTATTCCGAGCGCAAGCAAGCCCTTGTGCTCGACGGACTTACGCTTACCAATCCTTCAGGCGCGGCAATCAATGTCCAGAGCAAGAAGCGCACCTTCGTGGTGGTCAAGGGCAGCAATACCCTCTCCGACGGCTCTTCAGCCGCATACACGAGCGTATCCGACGAGGACTGCAAGGCGGTATTCTTTGCCGAGTCCCAGCTGGTATTCAGCGGTACGGGCAGCCTCACGGTCAACGCCATCAACGCACAGGGCAAGGCGGCCATAACTTCGGACGACTACATAAGGATGATGTCAGCCCCCAAGGTGACCATCGTCAGCGGCTCTTCAGCAGGGCACGGACTCCGCGGCAAGGACTATGTGCTGCTGGATGCGGGTACTCTCGATATAAGCGTCGCGGCGGCGGCCAAGAAGGGCATAAGCAGCGATGATGTCGTTACTGTAAACGGAGGCACGGCCACTATCAAGGTCACCGGCGGCACCGCATACGACAGCGATGATTCCGAGTACAAGGGATGCGCCGGTATCAAGGCGGACAAGCAGTTCGTCATGACCGGCGGAAATGTCACCATAACGGCGACCGGTGCAGGCGGAAAGGGCGTGCGTGCAGGAAGTTACGACACTTCCTCGGGTGCGGACAACAACCTGCCCGACAGCAGGATATCCGGCGGAACACTTACCATCACTACTACCGGAAGCGAGCAGAACAGCGTCTCTTCCAAAGGCATAAAGATAGGCTTCAAGCACAGCAAGTCTTCCACAAAGGCCGACCCTTCGGTCAGTTGGGGCGGCGGTGGCGGTCCCGGTGGTGGCGGTCCCGGTGGCGGCGGCCCCGGAGGTGGTGGCGGCGGTTTCCCGGGCGGAGATGACAGCAGCAACTACGATTTCTCCGGCAACCTCATCATCTCGGGAGGTGTCGTGACTGTCAACTGCTCCAAAAGCGAGGCCATAGAGGCCAAGGGCGACATGACTATTTCCGGCGGCGAGGTATATGCCGTATCCAACGCAGACGATGCCGTCAACTGCCAGGGCGAAATGGACATCACGGGAGGTTATGTATATGCATATTCTTCGGCCAACGATGCCCTCGACTCCAACGGCGACATGAAACTCTCGGGAGGCTATGTGATGGCAGTCTCGACCGCAGGCAACGTAGAGAGGGCCCTTGATGCCAATACCGAAGGCGGATACAAGCTCTATATTGAAAGCGGAGCCACCGTAGTGGCCTACGGAGGTCTGGAGAGCGGTTATTCCGCATCCCAGAGCGTATATACTTTCAGTGCGACAGCAGGCGGCTGGAATGCCCTTGTCAATACCTCAGGCAGCACCATAGCGGCCTTCAAGGCTCCTTCCGGAATATCCTCCTTCACTGTCAGCGCGCCTTCCCTGTCCAAGGGCAAGAAGGGTGTCAGCGTAGGCTCCACCACTTACTGCGGCGGCATCTGGGCCACGAGCGGCATTTCCGGCGGTACTGAAGTCTCGTTCTCCGGCTCACGTTAGACATGACACGCGAAGCCAAAATAGAAAACCTTATCTATCTCGTAATTGCGGGGGTGGCTCTGGCCGCTCCCGTAATCGGCGAGATTGTCCATAGCCACGCCTCCGACGGAGCCTTCCATTTCTCTGAGGTGCTCGGCGTATGGCTGAGGGAACTCCCGTTCTTCCTGCTTTTCGCCCTGCACAATTACCTGCTCTTTCCTCTGTTTCTTGGCGGCAGGCGCAAGCTTTATGTGGCGCTGGTAGTGCTGGCTCTTGCCCTTTTCGGAGGATATCTGGCCTTCCTTCGCCCTCTCCCGGAGAAGAAATTCCCCGCCATGGCCGATATGGAAGCGCCCGGTGTTCCGCCCTCCCACGGCATTGCACCGGACGGCCCCGGAGAGGCTATTCATGATGTGCCTCCCAAGCCAAAAGGCGGATTCTTTGGTGGTCACCCCGTGCACCATCCTGAGGATAAGATTCCATACCGTCCCATACCGCCCAGTATATTGCTTTTCCTACTGGGCCTCGGAATGCTGGCTTTCAACATAGCCATGAAGGTTTATTTCAAGTCCCTTTCCGACGCGCGGCGCGTGCAGGAGCTTGAAAAGGAGAACCTGCAGGACCAGCTTTCATACCTTCGATACCAGATTAACCCTCACTTCTTCATGAACACCCTGAACAATATCCACGCCCTTGTGGACATTGACCCGGAGAAGGCGAAGGAGAGCATAGTGGAACTGTCCAAGCTCATGCGCTATATCCTGTACGAAGGCAGCAAGCCCGTTATCCCCCTGGAGAGGGAAGTGGATTTTCTCAAGCAGTACGTGTCGCTCATGCGCATGCGATATGCCGACAGCATAGATATACAGGTGTCTCTTCCGGAGGCCGTTCCCGGCGCGGAAGTGCCCCCTCTGGTCTTCGTTTCTTTCGTCGAGAACGCCTTCAAGCACGGGGTGAGCTACGACAAGCCTTCTTTCATACATGTTGCCATGAAGGTGGACGGCGGCAGGTTGCTCTTCAAGTGCCGCAACAGCCGTTTTGCCGACATTGACAAAAGCGGGGGAGTGGGCATGGACAATGTGCGCAAGCGCCTGGACCTCATGTACGGCAGCGATTATGTGATGGATATCGAGCAGCAGAGAGATTACTACAATATTCTCGTATCAATACCATTGACTTATGATAAGAGTGATAGCGGTAGATGATGAGCCCCTGGCGCTGCGCCAGTTAGGGTCATATATAGCCAAGATTCCGTATTTTACCCTCGTGGCACCGTGCAAGAGCGCTCTCGAGGCCTCGGCGGTGCTGGAAAAGGAGCAGGTCGATGCCATGTTCCTGGATATCAATATGCCCGACCTCTCGGGGATGGACTTCGTGCATTCCCTGGCCAATCCTCCGCTGGTGGTGTTCACGACCGCATATTCGGAATATGCCGTAGAAGGCTACAAGGTGGAGGCCGTGGACTATCTGCTCAAGCCTTTTTCCCTGTCCGACTTCCAGGCTGCGGCGGCCAAGGTCAAGAAAATCTGCGACATGCGCGAGGCTGTGTCCGACGTGTCCATGCCCGATGCAGACGACGCCCTCTTCTTCAAGACGGACTACAAGATAGTGCGTGTGGAACTTGGCTCAATAATCTATGTCGAGGGCATGAGCGAGTACCTCAAAATCCATGTCGCTACCCGTCCTGACCCTGTCGTAGTGCTCCTGAGCATGAAAAAGTTCGAGGAGAGACTTCCCTCGGACAAGTTCATGAGGGTGCATAAGTCCTACATCATCAATCTTTCCTGCATATCCGAGGTGTCAAAGAACCGCATACTTCTGCAGGGCGACGTATCCGTGCCTATAGGCGACATCTACCGCCCCGCCTTTTCTGCCTGGCTGGACGGCAAGTTCCTCGGGAAATAGCCTCTTCAAGGCAACAAAAAAGGAGGCCGACTCATTGAGTCAGCCTCCTTTTTGATTCATAGCGTAATGTTACTTCTTGAAGGTCTTCTTTGCAACCTCGAAGTTGACTTCGAAATCAAAGTCGCCGGCATAGTACTTGGTCTCGTGGATGATACCGCCGGTAGCCTCGTCGAATTCATACTCGTAGGTAGCCTTGGAATCCCTGTCCTGCCACTTGGCCTCGGTGCAGACCTTGGCTGAGCTCCTGCCGAACAGACCTGTCTCATAGAACAGACGGCTCAGGCCGGCATCCTCGGAATAGGAGGTGTGGAGGTCTGCAACGTTGTCGGTGCTGTTGTACTTGTGCTCTTTGAAACGGTTTCCGTCGCGGCTCCATGTGAAGATGTTGCCGTTCTGTATTGCATATTCTGTCTTGGCTGCTCCGTCCTTGCTTGCCTTTGTCTGATAGCCGTCGGCATCATATTCGTAGGTCCATACAACTGCGGGATCCTCCGTATTGTTGGTCATCTTGGTGCAGAGGAACTTGTCATTGAGCTCGAGGCGGTACTTGACAATCTCGTCGTCGTCCTCGGTAATCACATCGCAACCCTTGAAGTCATCATCGTAGTCGAAGATGTAGCTGTTGGTCTTGTCCGTGTTCTTGAGCTTGAGGACGCGGCCATACTCGTCATATTCGAACTCCCACCTGGTCTCACCAATCTTGACGGCTTTCCAGTCGTTCTCCTCGGGCCAGTCGCAGACTGCCTCAATATAAGCGGTCTTTACAACCTTCTCGATTGTAGCGGGTTCTGCAGAGGGCTCGTCAGAAGGCTTTGCAGGCTCCTCTGAAGGATTTGTTGAAGGGTCGTCGGAAGGCTTGATGACATCCTGGTTGTTCTTGTTGCAGCCTGTCATGAGAATTGCGGCAGCTGCGAGGAAAGTTAATACTTTTTTCATGATGTTTGTTGATTAAAAAGTGAATAATGATTTGTTTGTTTCTATACATCTGAGGGCATCTTCGGCAAAGTTGCCGGTGCCCTTTATAACTCTGTATTCGAAGGCTGCTCCGCTGCGCTTGCAAGATTTATACAGCGCTCCGCTGCCAAGGTAGAACGGTCCGTTGTCAGTGTTGAGTATCAGGTACTTCTGGCCCTTTTCGGTGGCAACGTCTTCTCCAAGGTCGGGGGCTATAAAGTACATTTTGTCAAAGCTCCCGCTCATGGCCATAATCTCCCCGGCCGCTGCCGTCAGACCAAAGGCCTGTGCTTTGCCTCCTTCATAGACGGACGAGTAGAAGGCAACCCAGTCCTGCAGGCTCTTTTCTTTAAGGTCGCAGGGAAGCAGGGCGCAATCCTTCGCCGAGGCGGCCCTGCTGAGCTCTGCAATCAAGGCGCTGCCGTCGGCATCCTTGAATGCCACATAGACAATGGTCCCGTCCTTTGAGAAACTTTCGGACACGTAAGCTCCATTGGAATCGAATTCAACCTCAGGCACCTGAGGCGCAGTGATGTCCCTTCCGGGCCACTCCTGTCCGCCGTCCATATAGTATGCGAACATGGGCAGGACCTCAGTCAGGGCAGTCATCCAGTATGTGGACGTATGTCCGCCGTTGCCCACCCTGTATTCGTGCTTGAAAGCGCGGTCGCGCATGACTACGTGGAGGGAATCTCCGGCTATGAGGAGCTGCTCTTCGTCATCTCCGCAGGTGAAATACCATTTGACGGTCTCGAGGGACTCCCTGTTTGCATCGTTGAACACATAGTAGGGACAGTGCTGCTTGTAATAGTCCGTCAGCCTGCCTTCTCCCTTCTCGTCCTTGCCTCCGAACAGGCTGCCCCACTGGCTTCTCCACCCTGAACCTTCAGTCATATATTGCCGGTCGGTCCTGAAAGACATGGAAAGCGGGGCGCTGCACAGGAACAGTTCCGGATGCTTGGCCGCCAGTACATAGGCTCCGAAACCTCCCATGGAATAACCGGTTATGCTGCGGTGCCCTTTGTCGGCCAAAGTGCGGAAAGATGCGTCAATGTGCGGTATGAATTCCTCTGCGAACATGTCCATGTAATTGAATGAACCATCGTATTTGTTGACATAATAACCCTGGTATCCGTAGGGGAAGACATATATCATTTCCCTCATGCCGCCGCCCTCCAGGGCTTTGATCCTGTCGGCTGCATGGAGCCAGTCCCCGTTCCAGGAGTTGTTGTCGTCTCCATAGCCGTGCAGCATATATACTACGGGATATCTTTCCGTGGAGTTCTGCTCGTAGCCCTCGGGAAGGTAAACAGAATACTTGAGGTCCGTATCCAGTATGTCGCTGTGAAACACCAAGTCCTTGTTGTATCTGGTGAACTTGGCAGGCTCCTGCGAAGGCTCCTGCGATGCTTCTGCGGGCTCCTCGGAAACATCCTTGGGGTCGGAAGATGACTCTGTGACGGAGGGCTTCCCGCAGCCGCAGGAGGCTATGAGCATGAATGCCGTCAGGGGCAATATGAACTTGGCTTTTCTCATTTTGCATCATAAACAACCATCTCGGAGCAGTATATGTGATAGTCGGGATGGGGGTTTTCCAACTTGAGCGTCAAGGTATGCTTTCCGCTGCCGAACTCATAGCCGGAGAATACTTCGTATTTACGTTTGATATAATCTATGGGCATTTTGAATGTCTCGACTTCCTTGCCATCGACAGAAGCGGTGACAGTGGCAACGTAGCTGTCATCCGCATGACCGCTCATGCGTACGAAGCCTTGGACAACGACTCCGCATCCGTCGAATGTGAGATCAACCTTATCTGTGAAAGCTTTTTTCAGCACTCTTTTCTCAACAGGAAGCAGCCCCTCGAAACTCTGCTCATAGCGCACTGTCCGGGGTTCCTGTATTGTAAAGATGCATTTTTCGTCCTTATTGCTGCACAAAGCTTTGTAGATTAATTCATAATTCGCTTCGCATACCTGGTCCAGGCTGAGGCTCGTGTATGGGAAAGGAATGTCCTTTATCCTCTCCGCACCCTTCTTCCACTCCTGTGGAATGGCATCATATCCGTACATCACGCCCAGAATTCCGGCAGCCGAAGCCGGGTTGCAGTCCGAGTCGTTGCCGCAGCGGGTAGCAATGTCCATGGTACGGGCGAAATCGCCGTTTCCGTAAAGCAGGCCAATGACTACAAAGGCCGAATTGATAGTTGCATCTATGTCAAAGCCGTTCCACACGCCTTCAGGGCAGCCTATGTCGTTGCTATGGCGGTTGGTCACTTCGAACCAGCACTGCTGCCAGTTGTCGGGGTAGAGCTTGTGGTACTTTATGACATCGGCGATGGTGCTGTGGAACTTGGTCCCTTCGGGGATGGTCCTCAGAGCCTGGTCAACGAGCAGCGGAATATCTGTGCAGACATAAGCGAGGCTGTAGAGTGCGCTTATGAAAACGCCTCCGTACCATCCGTCACCGTAGTTCATTATATGTCCTATCCTGTCGCACACCTCCACGGCATCGTTGACCCTGCCGGGGTAGAGCATTCCGATGAAGTCTGCTTCTATCTGGAAATCAATGTCATCCGCATGAGGGTTGTATTTCCAGTAGCCGGATTCGGGGGCTCCGCGGCCGTTGAGGATATTGTAACGTGCCGCCTGGTTTGCATGCCAGAGCTTGTAGTCCGCATTTGCGAAAGCGTCGGCATACAGCTCCACGGGTGCGTCCAGACCGTTTTTCATCATTATTTCGAGGAAGGTCAGGTCCATGTACACGTCATCATAGAGGCCGGGGTCTTCGATGAAGGTGTCATAGATATAGTCGTCATACCAGGGAATCGGTATTTCTTCGGGAATCAGTCCGCCTTTGTACTTGAACTCGGTGGGGCCGCCGTATGTGCAGCCTATGGTTTGTCCGTACCAGCCGCCGCGTATCTTGTCCATCAGCACCTGGGGTGTAAGTTCAACGGTGGTGCCATATGGAATCGTGGCTGTCCTGGTGCAGGACAATGCGGTAAGCAGCACAGCGGCTGCGATCATGGTCTTTCTCATGCTCAGTTGTGATAATGGCTGTCTGTATTGCAAATGCTGCTGTAATACTGTATTGCGTTGATTCTCAGCAGATAGGTCTTGGGGTCCGGATTGCGCCATACCATCTTTACATGGTGTCTGCCTTCCGGCAGCAGATACTTCCATGCAGGCTCAAGCTTGCGGGAAGTGCCCTTCATGGGCAGTACCGACACCTGGTCCAGAACACCGTCTATCCAGACTTCAATCTCCGCGACATAGTCGTCGTTTTCCTCGGCGAGGGCGAATACTTCGCTTCCGACGTGCTTCTTGGAGACCCTGGAAGCGTAATCGGCGCTTATTCCGCGCAGGCATACCAAGTTGCCCCATATCACAAAGCCGTTTCCGCTGAAGTCGAACTCATATTCCTTGTCCATCCATTCGTCCTTCTGGTCGCGGTACAGAGGCCATGTATCGGTGAAATTCTGCTCCAGAGGCAGCACGTCCGGCTTTGACACGGGAATGCTCACTTCATTTTCCGAGACCTTGCCGCCGTTCTTTTCAATCAGTTCAAGGGCGTGGCGGAAAGAATACTCCGAACCCTTGGCGAGGGATACGTCCGTGCCCTCGAAGTCCAGGTCCCAGATTTCCATGACGGGATTTTTCCAGAATTCCGGAATGCCTTTGAGACCGAGCACAGCTCCAAGCACGCCTCCCACCGTAGCGGGATTGCAGTCGGAATCCTGTCCGCAGCGTGTGGCTATTTCGAGAGACTTCCCGAAGTCGCCGCCGCCGTACAGCAGGCCCATGGCTACGTATGCGGAATTGATTTTTGCATCGATGTCGAAACTAAGGTACACTCCCTTCGGGCAGCCGAAATCATTGCCCCACTTTTTCAGTATCTCGAACCAGCTCTGCTTCCAGTCGCCGGGGTAACGCTTATGCAGCACGCGCACGTCGTTGACGCATTGCCAGAACGTGCTCTCCTGCGGAATGCCCTCGAGGGCCATGTCCAGTATCTTCGCCGGGTCGTTTTCCACGAAGGCCGCACTGTAAAGTCCTGATACGAAGGCTCCTCCGTAGAATCCGTCTCCGCTGTTCATTATGTGTCCTACCCTTGAGGCAATCTCCAGTGCCTGGTTCAGCATTCCGGGGGACATCATGCCGATGAAATCGGCTTCAATCTGGAAATCCAGGTCATCTGCGTGAGGGTTGTTGAGCCACAATCCGGATTCTGGAGGCATTATTCCATGCCTTATGTTGTAGCGGCCGGCCTGGTTGGCATGGGCAAGGTGATAGGGGGCGTATGCAAAGCGCATCGCCAGGGAATCGCTGCTCACGTCCAGCCCCATCTGCTCGAAAGCTTCGGCAAATGTAAGGTCATTGTATATGTCGTCGAACAAGCCGGGCTTGCGGTCCCACCAATGTTTGACATAGCCTTCACCCCAGGATATGGGCTGCTGGTCGGGAATGAGCGTGCCGCAGTATTTGAATTCGGTCGGTGCGCCATATACTACTCCTATGGTCTGGCCGGCCCATCCGCCCATTATCTTGTCCATCAGCACATCCTTCGAAAGGGTGACTTCCGAAGGGAGGGCCTTTGGCGACGAGCAGGATGCAAGCCCTATCAGCAGGATTATCAACTTACTGTGCTTCATAGAATTGCAGTTCTGTGATGGAAATGAAAGATGTAACGTTCTTGGTGTATTTGTTCCAATGTACTTCCACTTTGTCATTGCCTGTTATGCGCATGGCCGTGGTGGTTACGGGCTCGAAGCGGAACAGGAACTCTCCGTTGTGCGGCTGGATGAAAACGGCATCGCTCTCGGGAAGGGCCGGGCTGATGGATGCCTCTATGGGCTGCCACGCTCCAGCCTCATCCATATACTCCAGATGCATGTCGCTGTACCATCCGCCGAATTCTTCGAGAGTTCCGTAGTGGAATGCCGCCATGTTGACGGTGACGCTCTTGTCCCATCTGTATCCGAAATAATCCTGCTTGGGAGCGTTGCTCTTTTCCGAGAGGGAATAGAACGATGCTCCGGGACCTTCAAGTATGCCGTCGTTGATTACCTCTACGCCCTTTGCCCTGTAGGACTTTCCGATTGTAGTCCAGCAGGAATCCAGGGTGGCATTGTCAGTCGTGCGGGAAAGAGCCAGTATTTCGGCCGCCTCGGGAGCGAGGTTGCGACCCCTGACGATAAGGTTGAAATCCTTGATGATTGTGGTCTTCCCGTCGCTGAGGCTGAGGGTTATGGCAAAGTCGCCGACCTGGTCGGTTGTGCCGTGAAGGCGGCTTCCTTCCAGTTTCAATCCTTCAGGGAGACTGCCTCCGGTGAGGCTCCAGCGGTAATCCCTGTTCGTTACGCAGGCGAAGTCATAATCAACCGCCTCTCCCCGGATAATTCTTGGCTGGGGACCGATGCAGAACTCCAGAGGTGCATGGAAAACGGCCTTGGTGTTTATCCTGTAGTATTTTTCGCCATTTTCCTCGCGTACTGATCCGCCACGGGCGATTATGATTTTTTCGGCCAGGTCCACGGTCCTTTCAATGAGGTCTTCTATGGAAGCGTCCGGCATGTCATAGCGCGTGACGTTTATGTACCTGTCGTTGAAAGGCTTGGTCCAATGCTCGAAAGGCATGCTTCTTTCCAGAGGAACGGAACCTACTCCGTTGATTACTCCGAGCAGGCCGCAGATTGTCGCGGTCTGGTTGTCGCAGTCGAATCCCAGGGCGCAGCCTATGTTGAGGGTCTTCTCTATGTCACCTTCGCCGTAAAGCAGTGACAGTATGCCCATTGCTCCGTTGAGGTCAGCATTCCAGATAGCCTTGGTGGCATCCGGCTCGTTGAAATACAATTCTTCGGCTATGACCTTTCTCGCAGGCTTCCAATCCCGGGGATTCTGCCTGTGGAGTTCAATGCATTCGTCGATTATGCCGCGGAACCTGTCATTCTTCGGAAGGTATTCCTTTGCATGACATATCAGGGTGGGGATGTCCTTCTCGAAGAATGCCTCGGAATACATGACGCCGTAAACTACGGTAGGGGACGTGGCCCAGTCGTCGGAGGTTATGCGTGCCGCCCAGTCGGAAATTCCGGCTGAATAAGCAGGCATGCCGGGAGCGGTGTAGGCCCATATCTCGTTAATGAGTTGAGGGTCAATCTGGAACCAATGGGGATTGTAGCGTTTGTCTCCTGTGAAAGGAGGGGTCAGGCCGTGATGCATCAGACCGAGGGCGGCGCGGTTGGCAAGCCATACCCTGTCCCGGATATGGTACATCCAGCCTTCCTTGACCTGGGCGTAGGTAGGGTCTATGCCGTATTTCTCCATCATCAGCAGATAGAGGTATTCGACATCGGTATCGTCATCCGAGAAGGCTCCGTCCACCTCCGTCATCTTGCGCAGGGCCTTGTTCCATACGAAGGGGCCTTCTCCGGGCTCGTCCACGAACTTGTTCTCATACTCCAGTCCGTAGATATTGCCCACCATCTGGCCTATCCAGGCACCGGCAATCTTGTCTTTAAGTTGCGTACGGCTTATCTCCTTGTACTTGCCGCTGCAAGAGACGGCCAGCAGGAGCACTGCCATATAAAGTATCCTTTTCATTACTCTTTGTCGTTAGGGCTGGAATAACCTGGATTCTGCTTGAGGTTGGGGTTGGCTCCACGCATCTCCTCGGGGATGGGCAGCAGGAGTTCTCGCTCCTCTCCGGCCTCTTTGCACCACCATTTGTCCAGATATTTTCCAAATCGTATGAGGTCCTGCCTTACCCAGCCTTCAAGGCACAGTTCGTGCTGGCGCTCGATAAGGAAATTGTCAAGCGTAAGGTCCGCTGCCGTCATGGGTGAAAGGCCTGCACGGGAGCGTATCTGCTGGAATTCGGGCACTGCCGCGGCTTCTCCTTCCTTGCCCTGGCGGATGAGGCATTCCACGTACATCAGGACCACGTCCGAGTAGCGCATGGTTATGAAGTCGTTCTCCATGCTGACGCTGTATCCTGTCTGGCTGCCGTCGGTCTGGTATTCCCATTTGATAATCCTGGCTCCGTCCTTTCTGGCAAGACCCTTGGTGTACTTGTCTTCAGCAATGTCGATATCCTCGAGTATGTAGTCCTGATAAACGGGCTCTCCCTTGCGGTTCACTCCAACCGCTATTCTCCAAGGATTGCCGCTCAGGTCATATACCTGGCCGAACAGCCATGTGTCACTCTTGCGCTTGTCGGCGGGGTCGTAGGTGGCCATGAAATCCGGCTGTCCTATGAAAGAACCGTTCCATGTGCCGCTGACGTTCCATATCTTTTCGCAGTCGGCGTTGAGAGTGAAGCACCATACATAGAACGCATTGCGGTCAGAAGTCGTAATTCCGGTGCTGTACGGAATGGCGAAAATGGCCTCGGTCGAGTTCTCGTTATGCACGGCGAAATTCTCCTTGTATGTGTTTGTAAGCTTGAAGTGTCCGCTTTCCATTATGCTCTTGCACTCCTGAGCCGCCTCAGCCCACATTTCCTGACCGGTCCACACCTTGGCGTTGAGATACATCTTGGCAAGGAGGAAGTGGGCCATGTCGCGTGTTGCCCTGCCGTAGGTGGCGGCAGAAGGCGTTTCGGGCAACATGTCTATGTTGTCTTTCAGCTCTTTCACTATGAAATCGAACATGAAAGCCCTGTCCTTGACCTCGGGATATCCTGTCTGCGACTTGTCAACCGAATAGGGAACGTTGCCCCAGCAGTCAATCGCCATCATGTAGCAATATGCCCTCAAGGTCTTCATCTCCGCTATGATGGACTTTTTCGCATCGTTCATCTCTCCGGAATGCTCGACCTCGTAAATGACATCGTTGCAGCCTGCAATGGTATTGAAGCAGAATTCCCATGCGGTGCGGATCAGCTTGTTGTTGGTCTGCATGCGGTGGGTCTGGAGCTCACGGTAGCGAGGCTCCGTCCAACTTCCGTTGTAGGAACGGGGCACGGCCATTTCGTTGCCGAGCTGCAGGACCATGGTCCACATGCTCTGTTCCACGGCCCAGTTCTGAAGCAGGGTGTACGGGCGGGCGCTGTATATCTTCAACTGGCTCTCGTTGCTGAAGAATTCCTCCTTTGGCAACTGGGAGAAAATGGTCTCGTCAAGATTGGTGCAGGCGGGCATTGCCAGCATCGTCATCACGATAAGTATCAGTATCTTTTTCATAAGTATGCCATATTAGAAGGTCAAAGATGCTCCAAGAGTGAATACCCTTGTGCGGGGATAATAGGTAAGAGGTGCGATACCGGGTGCCAGACCGCCGAGAGAAACTTCCGGGTCCACTCCCGTGTATCCTGTAAGTATGAACACGTTCTGCGCCGTAGCATAGAAGCGAAGTCCCTTGAGGTACTTGTTGTTCATGGGAACGTCATACGAGAATGAGATATTGTCCAGCTTGAGGTAGGTGGCATCCTCCAGATACTTGGAAGAATACACTACGCTGCCCGTAAAGGTCTGGTCGTTGAGCCATGTGTTCTGTATGTTCTGCATTCCTAGGTTGGTCAGGTTCTCATAGACACCCCTCATCTGGTTGAGGACCTTGCCGCCTATGGAAGCACGGAGGGTTGCGCTGAGGCTGAACCTTCCGTAGCGCAGGCTGTTGCTAAATCCGAGGTCCACTGCGGGGAACGCACTGCCCAGAGGGACCCATTCGTTCTCGTCCTCGGTTGAAATTACGGCATTGCCGGTTTCGTCAACTCCTTGATAGACAGGGCCGTAGAAACTACCAAGGCTCTTGCCCTCGGTGAGGCGCTGCGTATAGGCTCCAAGGGGAGTGTTGACCCATCCTATGCGGTAGTCCTGGTCCTTGAATTCCTCGTTGGTGAACTTGACGAGCTTGTTCTCATTGTGAGACAGGATGAACGTCGCATCCCACTCGAACTTCTCCGTCTTGACGGGTATTGCGTTGATAGTCACCTCTATACCGCTGTTGCTGATGGAACCGACATTGGTGAACAAGGTCTTGTAGTCGTATGGAGGCACAGGCACTGCATAATGATACAGCAGGTCTGTCGTGAGGCGGTAATAATAATCTATGGTACCGCTCAGACGGCCGTTCAGTACCGACCAGTCTATACCGACATTGAACTCTGATTTCTTCTCCCAGCCGAGGTCGGGGTTGGCATTGTTGGCAGGTACATAGGTGTTGTACCATTTGCCTCCCGAGTAATATTTTCCGCTGGTAGCCATGAGCAGCAGTGACTGGTAGTTGCTGAAATCCTGGTTGCCGGTAACACCGTATCCGGCCCTTAGCTTGAGTTCGTCCAGCCATTTCACATTCTTCATGAACGGCTCCTGGGAGATGCGCCAGCCGAGGCTTACGGCAGGGAACCATCCCCATTTGTGGTTCTTTCCGAAGCGGGAGGAACCGTCACGCCGCAGGGATACCGACGCAAGGTAACGGTCTGCATAATTGTACATTACGCGGCCGAAGAATGCAATGTAACGGCTCCTGCTGCGCTCGGAGTCCATTTCTGCCATGCCATCCTGCAGGGCGTATCCGGAGCCTATGTTGTCCGTTCCGAAGAGGTCGGTGTCGAAGCTGTAGTTGTCCATGAACGAGGAGCGGTCGTTCCTCTCCTGCCAAGTGTAGCCCAGAATGGCCTGCAAGCCATGGTCTCCGAAACTGTTGGAATACTGCAAGGTGCTCTCGAACTGGAGGTTGCTGCCTGATGAATTGCTTATCTCGGCTGTTCCCATCCTTCCGGTTTCGCCCGGATAGAAGCGGGTCTTGTAGTCACGGCTTTCGTAGCGCTCGCTGTTGTAGCTGATGAAGTTGTCCCACTTCAAACCCTTGACAGGCTTTATGTTGAGGGTTGCACGTCCGTTCACGCCCATAATGTCTATGTCGGTCTCTCCCGTTCGCTCGTTCAGCATGGCTACAGGGTTGTAGTAGTCCATTGCAGAAATGGTGAAATATCCTCCGTTGTCCGTGTCGTTCTCATCATAGACAGGCTCGGTGGGGTTGTGGAAGAAGGCCTGGCGGAAAAGTCCCTGGCGGGTTCCGTTATATTTGCGTTTGCCGTAGGAGAGGTTGTAGTCGAATGTCAGCCAGCCCTCTATGGCCTCCTGATGGATATTGGTCTTGAAGAGGTATTTGTTGGCATCGTTCCTTTTCAGCATTCCCTGGTTCTGCTCGATGTTGATGACAGTACGGTGGGAGAACTTCTGGCTGCCGCCTGCTATTGCAAGGCTGTGGCGGTGGCTGACAGGAGTGCGGGTAATCTCCTTGAACCAGTCGGTTTCGGCTCCGTACAGGTAGGCTTCGGGACCGCTTACGTGTACTTCCACTGCATCGCGGAACTGGCTGGGAGTCAGCGGAACTGCCCTTGACAGCACGGTCTGGACGGATACTTGTCCGTCATATTCCACTGTGGTGCGTCCGGTCTTTGCTCTCTTTGTGGTAATGATGATGACACCGTTGGTGCCCCTCGTACCGTAGATGGCGGCAGCGGAACCGTCCTTGAGCACGTCCATGGATTCCACTTCCTGGAAGTTGATGCTGTTAAGGTCGGCATCTACCACTCCGTCTATGATGATGAGAGGTCCCTGACCTGCGCTGAGGGTGTTGGTGCCTCGGAGCAGGATTTCGAAAGAACCGTTAGGGTCGGCTCCGTTGGGATTGGTTATGGTCAGGCCGGCCACCTTGCCCTGCAACATTCCTGCAGGGGAGAGGAAGGCTCCCTTGTCGAAGTCTTCGCTGCGAAGGCTGGTCACTGAACCTGTCACTTCCTTCTTGGTCGTAGTACCGTAACCGATTGCCACGGCCTCGTTCAGCATGGTAGCTGCGGAAGGAGTCATGTTGACCGGGTATGACGTGGCATCGCCTACGGTGAATACGAAATCATCGTAGCCGAGGAAAGAGACGGTGACTGTGTCGCCCTTCTTGGCATTCAGGGAATAGTTGCCCCTTTCGTCGGTGAGGGCGTAAGTGCCTCCTCCGCTCACAAGGGATGCTCCCACGAGGGGCTCTCCCTTTTCATCGGCCACCTTGCCGGTGATTCGTCCCTGGGCGAAGGCCACGAGGCCGACGCACAGGAGGACTATGCTTGCCGATAGTTTGAACAAATGTTTCATATTCTTGAAGCTCAATTGTTTCCTGCCACTACTATGCAGGCGAGGCCTGCTATGAAGAGAGCGAACATTACGCCCAGGAGACCATATACCTTCTTGTCGGAGCCCTTGAATTCTTTCCATACGAAAACGCCCCAAATAGCCGCTATCATAGGAGCTCCCTGGCCGAGGGCATAGGATACGGCGGCACCTGCCTTCCCGGAGGCAATGTAGCTGAATGCCGTTCCAAGGCACCAGATTGCACCTCCGAGCATACCCACGAGATGGGTCTTGGCACTGCCCTTGAAATACTGCGAATATGTAACGGGCTCGCCGACGAAAGGCTTGCGCATTACAAGGGTGTTGAAGCAGAAGTTGCTGAGCAGCACGCCGATGGAGAAGATGAATATTGCCGTGTAGGGAGTGACTTTGCCGGCTGCGGGATTTGCGAAATTCTCGCCGTCCATTCCCTTCTGTACAAGGAAGAAGAAAAGGGACATCAGAACGCCTGCGCACACTGCCAGCAGGATGCCCTTCTTTGAAGAGGAGTTGTCCTCGTTGGAGGAGCCGGCCTTCTTGCCGGAGGCTATGCCGTTGCAGATTATTGCCACTACCACCAGGGCCACTCCGAGGAACAGCAGGGTAGGGTCACCCTTGGAAACGCCTCCGAAATAGTTGAAGAACACGCCCAGTACCAGAGCCAGGCCTACTCCCAGAGGGAATGCTACAGACATTCCGGCGAGAGCCGTCGAAGCGGAAAGCAGTATGTTCGAAGCGTTGAATATGATACCGCCCAGGGCCACCCATCCGAGGCTTGCGAGGCTCGCTTGTGAAAGGTCTTGGAGGAAAGGACGGCCTTCGCTGCCTATGCTGCCCATCGTGAAGCAGAGCAGAAGGGCGAAAAGGACCATTCCTATCACATAGTCCCAGTAAAAAAGCTCATATCTCCAACTCTTTGCTGCAAGTTTCTGTGTATTTCCCCAGGAACCCCAGCAGAGCATTGTAACCAGGCAGAATACGACTGCGAGTGTGTAACTGTGAACGATGAACATGATTATCTGATTTTATTGGTTTTCAATTTCTTTTCTGTATGGTATCGAAGCCTGTGCTCCCATTCTCTGTACCGTAAGGGCCGATGCCTTGGTGGCGAAAACGGCGGCTTCCTCAAGCGTGCGGCCCTCGGAAAGGGCTACGCACAGGGCTCCGCAATAAGTGTCTCCTGCGGCGGTGGTATCTATTGCCTTCACCTTACAGGCCTCAACGGTCTTGCAGCCGTCGCCTGTGACTATGAGCGAACCTTTGCTGCCCATGGTGACTATTATGTCTTTCACTCCCTTGGCTTTCATGGCACCGGCAGCCTTTGCGGCGCTGTCTGCGTCCTCTACCTTGATGCCGCTGAACCTTGACAGTTCGGTCTCGTTGGGAATGAACAGGGTAATATGCCTGAACAACTCTTCAGGAAGGTCGCATGCCGGTGCAGGATTGAGCACGACGGTTGCGCCGGCCGCGTGTGCAATCTCGGCGGCTTTCATTACGGCGGGGACGGGAGTTTCCAATTGCAGGAGCACTATTTCGGCACCTTCCAGGGCATCCCTGATGGACTCGATGTCTTCGGGCCTTACATCGGAATTGGCCCCCGATGCTACCACGATGCAGTTCTCCGCATTGCTGTCAACCGAAATGAGGGCTACGCCGGAGGGTTTGTCAGAACGCTTGGCAAGGCTGATGTCCATACCTTCCTGCTCGTAGCTTTTCAGTGCATTGTCTCCGAAAATGTCCTTTCCGACTTTGCAGAAGAAAGAAACGTCACCGCCCAGCCTTTGTGCCGCAACGGCCTGGTTTGCACCTTTTCCGCCACCTCCCATGGTGAATTCTCCGCCAAGTACGGTCTCGCCCGGGACGGGCAGTTTTGCTGTTTTTACAGTCATGTCGGTATTGCTGCTTCCGACAACCAATATCTTATGTATCATAGCGAAACTGTTTTTCTTCTTGCTAATTTACCCGACTTTTTCTTCGGGTGCTCGAGTTTTGACAAAAAATAACTATAAAAACGTTAAATTTTTTGCACAAATTATTAACTTTGTTGCGCAAACAATGATGCTCCATGAAAACGGAAACACTAAGAAGCATTGCTCAAAGGACGGGTTATTCCATGACGACGGTGTCTCGCGTAATCAGCGGGAAATCCGATAGATATAGAATCAGCTCCGCTGCAAGGGAAAAAATAATGGTGGAAGTTAGACGATGCGGATATACTCCGCTTTCCGTTGCGCAACATTTGCGCAAAACCAAGACGGGGCTTATCGGCCTTTTGCTGCCTTCCGTGTCCAACCCCTTCTTCGCGGACATGGCTTCCGTGATTATCACCGAACTGCATAAAAGACACTATACTACTATCGTGATGGACACGATGGAGGATGATGAGAACTTTCTTGACTGCCTCAAGTCCATGGTCGCCCGTCAGGTGGAGGGGATAATAGCGGTGCCTTGCGGCTCTGACGGGACCATGGTGGAGAAAGTCAACGAGCATACGCCTGTGGTCCTCGTGGACCGCTTCTATGAAAACACCTCCCTGTCCTTCGTCACCACCAACAACTATCAGGGCAGCCTCGATGCAACCCGTTATCTGATAGATTCGGGGCACAGGAGGATAGCCTGCATACAAGGAGCTACATCCTCCATGCCTAACAAAGAGAGGGTGAAGGGGTATCTGGATGCAATGAAGGCGGAAGGCCTGTCCGAGCATATCTCGCTGTCCGGCAGTGAGTTCTCCATTCGTAACGGCTATCTGGAGACCAAGTTGCTTCTTTTCGGGGAAAATCCGCCGACAGCTATCTTCGCGCTCAGCAACACCATACTTCTGGGGGCCTTGAAGGCGATAAGGGAGTCGCGGCTCGACATCCCCGGGGACATCGCCCTCGTCACTTTCGACGACAATCTCTACATGGATTATATGACCCCTGTCATTTCCCGTATCAGCCAGCCTGTCGTTGACATGGCTTCCCTTGCATCCAAGCTGCTTCTGGATGCACTCGAATCACCTTCCGCCGGTGTCACGCAGCTTCGCCTTTCTCCTTCCCTTATCAAAGGGGAATCCGTCTAGCCTACCACTGGCTGATTTCGCCGTAGATGGGGCAGCTGACCTTTACGTTCACCGGCTGTCCTTTCACCAGC
Organism: Bacteroidales bacterium; assembly: GCA_017479265.1. Taxonomy (GTDB): domain Bacteria; phylum Bacteroidota; class Bacteroidia; order Bacteroidales; family UBA932; genus Cryptobacteroides. The sequence goes on from JAFVCK010000072.1 coordinate 48,753, forward strand.
TGCGGGGCCCACAAGTCCAGATGTGAAATATTGTCCAAGATAACCTTGTCAAGGCCGGGGAGGTTGGAGGGGCGCACGATCTGCACATTCTTCACGGTGCCCAGTGGAGTAATCTCGAACTGCACCACAGCGCGGCCTTTGCCGGGGCGGGCTTCCTTTCCTTTAAGGTCGGTGATGGAACTGTATGCGTTGAATGTGTCGGAGAAATTCTTGATATCTTTACCGTTGTAGATGGCCTGTACGCCTTCCTGGCCGGACGTGACTGTCCTGAATTCATATTCCTCCAGACCGGAGTCCATGACGCGGAACCAGCGCTCCGGAGACAGAGGGGTTTCCTCGGTGTGGTACACCACGTTGATGTAGGGGACATCGGAGAGATTCAGGTCGTGGTCCAGATTGTACAGCTCACCTATTGTCGTCTGGTAAGATAGGTCAAACACGACGCAATCGAAGTTGTTGGTCCATTCCGTCACGGCGTTTGCTTTGTCGTGGGGCGTGCGCAGGTACATCTTGATGCGGGTAATGTTGTAGGCATAGTCGTCCGGGGCCGCACCTCTCAGAAAGAAGTCCGAATGATTGTCGTTATCATTGAAGAAAGTGGCTGTCTTGGCCTTTTTCAGCAAGTCGAATTCTATGAAATTGCCGTGATAGGCCATCTTGGGGCCGTATGAACGGGGAAAATCTTTGTTTCTCCTGGGGTTCAGGAACACCACGCCCGATGTGCAGCTGCCCTGGATTATGGATTGCAGGTCATTGACAAGACCTATGGGTGTATCAAAGGAGACATATACAAAAATGTCCTGAAAGTCGGTCTGGGCTTTCTCCAGAATGGTTCCAGCTTCGTGGATGTCAATGGTCTTCCCCTCGAAGGTGATTTTTTCTCCGTCCACCCGGAAGGCGCAGACCTGGGCAAAGGCTGCCTGTGCAACGAGCACGGCGGCAATAATGCTGATAATCTTTTTCATGGTTTGTTTATTACAAGCCCGAAAGTAATTATTTTTTGCGAATTGGAGGGTTGTTAAAAATAACTAAAATGCCCTCCGGCCGCATAATTAGTGAAAACTAACCATGCCGCCTAGAACAGTTTCTGGAGGAAGTGGTGGAGGTAAATCTTCCAGTTGATCCAGTTGTGGTCGCCGGAAGTCTCCATGTACTCGTAGGGATGACCGGCGGTATCCAGCCTCTGCCTGTGCGAAACATTGTCCTGGTACAGGAAATCGTCCTTGCCTATACCTATGAAATAATAAGGCTTTGCCGCGAACTGGGCTACGAGCTTTGCGTCGATGTCCTGATAGACGGGGGAATCGCTGCGCGGGGTAATGGCGGCGGAGAACAGACCCACATAGCCGAACATCTTGGGATTGTTGGCCGATATGTACAGGGTGTGGTATCCTCCCATGGAGAGGCCGCAAATCGCCCTTGAGGACTGCTTGGCGATGGTACGGTAGCGCCCGTCTATGAACTTGACCACCTCGGGGAATGACTCCTCGAAGGAGCCCTCCATGGTCTGGGGCAGGTTGTAATTAGGCTTGTCATAGCCTCTTGCGCTCTCTCCGGGAGCGGCATCCACCGAAATGTTGCCGTTGGTGAACACGGCTATGGCCGGCTTGCAACGCCCGTCGGCGATAAGGTTGTCAAGTATCTGGCAGGCACGGCCTTGCGTTACCCAGGCTTCCTCGTCCCCGCCCATTCCGTGGAGTATGTACACCACGGGATATTTCTTTTTTGAGGTCTCGTATCCGGCCGGAGTATAGACTGTCATGCGTCTGTCGAACCCGGCTTTGTCGCTGTGGTACCACACCTTGGAGACGGTGCCGTGCGGTACATCCTTCACCACGAAGTCATCCGACAGGCCGCCCTTTACCAGCAGCACGCTGAACAGGTAGTTGACGTCGCGTATCACCCAGGGGTTGAGGTCGTCTATGACCCTGCGGCCGTCCACCACGTAATTGTAATAATACATCTGGGGCGATACGGGGGCCGGGGTTACATATTCGAAGGCTCCGGGGGCGACTTCCTCCATCTGGGCCCGTCCTCCATTTATGCATCCGCCCTCCACGACTACGCTGACCGCCTTTGGGTTGTAGTAGCGGAAGGTTACCGTGCCGTCATCCTGGATGTCGGGGGATGCGGGAGGCGTGCTGACTCTCTTCATGTTCTGCTGTCCGAGGGCAGTGAGGCTGATGGCTAATGCCATGAGTGTGAATAGTTTGCGCATACAAGTGATGTTATTTGGCGTTGTCTATCTGGTTTCTGTACACCACGTATTTCTGATAGAGGAATTCGGTGGTGAGATTGAGTATCATGTTGATTGCCAGGGGAATGTATTCGTTCCATCCGAGGGTGCCCGCGAGATAGTGCTCGAGCAGGGTTGTCAGCGGGGTGAATACGGCGTAATACAGGGCGACCAGCAGCATGGCCTTGGGTACGTTGGCTGCGCTGCGGAAGGTGAATTTGCGGTTGAGGGTGAAGTTCCACAGCACGCTGAGCACGAGGGCAAGCAGGTAGCATAGCCAGTAGGGCCAGTGGAACACTTCGTCGAAGAGGGCGAATGACAGCACTTGTATTATTCCGGCAGAGGCCGAAAACAACACGAATTTCCCGAATCTCCAGTATTCTTTCTTCTCCATTTTCCTTGAAATAAATTCTCTCAAAGATAGTTTTTATTTTGCAATTATTTGTAAATTCGCGGAAAAATCAGCTTCTCAGACTCAATGGAACAACTTCAGAACAGAATCATGGCAGATGCGTTGACTTTCGACGATGTTCTGCTCGTCCCCTCGTATTCGCAGGTCCTGCCCAGGGAAGTATCACTTAAAACGCGGTTCTCCAGGAACATAAGCCTCGATGTGCCCTTCGTCTCGGCGGCCATGGACACCGTCACCGAGAGCGCCATGGCCATTGCTCTGGACAGGGAAGGCGGCATAGGCGTGATTCACAAGAACATGGACATAGCCTCCCAGGCGGCCCAGGTGGCTCTGGTACATTCGCAGGGCAGCAAGGTGGCGGCCGGAGCAGGTATCACAGCAGATATTCTGGATAGGGTCGGAGCCCTTGTGGAAGCGGGAGTGGATGCCATAGTGCTGGATTCCGCCCACGGCCATTCCAAAGGGGTCATCGATGCCCTGAAGGCCGTCAAGGGGGCTTTTCCCGGAGTTGACGTGGTGGTAGGCAACATAGCGACGGCCCCCGCCGCCCGCGACCTGATAGCGGCCGGAGCGGACGGATTGAAGGTAGGCATAGGTCCCGGTTCCATCTGCACCACCAGGATAGTGGCCGGCGTGGGAGTGCCCCAGCTCACCGCCATTTCCATGGTCGCCGTGGCCGCCTGCGGCAGCGGAGTGCCCGTAATCGCGGACGGAGGCCTCAGGTATTCCGGCGACATAGTCAAGGCCCTTGCTGCGGGAGGCGACTGCGTGATGTGCGGCTCCCTCTTCGCTGGCACGGACGAGGCTCCGGGCGATGTGGAAGAGATAGACGGACGCAAATGGAAGTCCTACAGGGGAATGGGCTCCGTGGATGCGATGCAGGCCGGTTCCGCCGACAGGTATTTCCAGAAGAACGCCAAGAAACTGGTCCCCGAAGGCGTAGTGGCCCGCACCCCGTACAAGGGTTCCGTATCCGAGGTCATATACCAGCTCTCCGGAGGCCTCCGCTCGGGCATGGGATATTGCGGAGCCCCCGACATAGAGGCCCTGCACGGTGCGTCTTTCGTCCGGATCAGCACCAACGGCGTAGCCGAGAACCATCCCCACGACGTAGTGATTGCAAAAGAAGCCCCCAACTATCACAGATAATGGAAAAGATACTGATACTTGACAGCGGCTCGCAATATACCCAGCTGATAGCCAGGAGGATACGCGAGACGGGAGTCTATTGTGCAATCCATCCCTGGAACAAATGCCCGGACCTGGACGGGGACGTGAAGGGAGTAGTGCTCTCCGGAAGTCCCGCCTCTGTGACTGACGGGGATGCTCCGCGCCTGCCCCTTGAGAGGCTTCGCGGCGCTGTGCCCGTGCTCGGAATCTGCTACGGGGCCCAGTACATGGCCTACGCCGCAGGCGGGCAGGTCGCGCCGGGAGCCCGCCGCGAATACGGCAGGGCGCAGATGCATATCGTGGAGAGGGACCCTCTTTTCGAGGGCATGAAAGACCGCTCCGTGGTGTGGATGTCCCATGGCGACACCATACTACGCTATCCTGAAGGCTTCAAGGTGCTGGCATCCACCGACGATGTGGTCTGCGCGGCATACAGGGTGGAAGGCAGCGACATCTGGGGCATACAGTTCCATCCCGAGGTACACCACAGCGAGGAAGGCTCCCTGCTGCTGCGTAACTTCGTCTGCGGGATATGCGGCTGCAAAGGCGACTGGACCCCGGAGAATTTCATAGAAAGCGCGGTTGCCTCCCTGCGGGCCACCATAGGCCCTGACAAGGTCATTCTCGGACTTTCGGGAGGTGTAGATTCATCCGTGGCAGCCCTTCTCCTGCACAGGGCCGTGGGGGACCGTCTGCACTGCATATTCGTGGATTCCGGCCTCATGCGCAAGGACGAGTTCTCCTTCGTGCTGGAATCATACAAGGGCATGGGCCTCAATGTCAGGGGAATACAGGCTTCGGAACGTTTCCTGCGGGACCTCGCCGGGGTGACGGAGCCCGAGGCCAAGCGCAAGATAATAGGCCGGGATTATATAGAGGTATTCAACGAGGCCGCGGCCGAAATCTCCGACGTCCGCTGGCTGGCCCAGGGCACCATATATCCCGATGTCATAGAGTCTGTTTCCGTGGGCGGCCCGTCCATGACAATCAAGAGCCACCACAATGTGGGCGGGCTTCCCAAAGACTTGAAATTCAAGATAGTAGAGCCTCTTCGCCTGCTGTTCAAGGACGAGGTCAGGCGCATAGGCAAGGCCCTCGGACTCGACCCTGCGATACTGGGCCGCCATCCTTTCCCGGGCCCCGGGCTGGGCATAAGGGTGCTGGGCGAAGTGACCCGCGAGAAGGTGGCCATGCTGCAGGAGGCCGATGCCATATTCATAAACGCCCTGAAGGCTGCCGGCCTGTATGACAAGGTCTGGCAGGCAGGGGCCATTCTGCTGCCCGTGCAGAGCGTAGGTGTAATGGGCGACGGACGCACTTACGAAAGGTGCGTAGCCCTTCGCGCCGTGTGTTCCGTGGACGGAATGACCGCCGACTGGGCGCACTTGCCGTGGGATTTCCTCGCCTCCGTCTCCACCGAAATCATAGGCAGGGTGAGGGGGGTCAACAGGGTGGTATATGACGTATCTTCCAAGCCGCCGGCAACCATAGAATGGGAATAGTCCCATAACAAAAAAGTTAAGGCCAAGGGCTCTGAAATGGGGCCTTTGGCCTTTATAAGTATCTGATAATCAAGCATTATGTTCTCTATGAATATGGTTGTTGATAACTTTTTTCGTCAAAAACCTATGAAACGCTGATTTTAAGTCCTAACTTTGTTACCCGCGCCCCCCGGAAGGGCGGCATTTTAAAACCGATAACCTTTTAGCATTTATGGTAAAGCACGTAGTGAAGAGGGACGGACGTCTCGTCGATTTCAACAACCAGAAGATTGTCGCCGCTATCCTCAAGGCGATGGATGTCACCGAAGACGGTGAGGACATAGTACTTGCCGCCAGGATTGCGGATGCCATTTCCAAACTGGACAAGGACAGCATGAGCGTCGAGGAAATCCAGGACTGCGTCGAGATGGAGCTGATGAAGAGCCCCCGCAAGGAGGTGGCTCGCAAGTACATAGCCTACCGTAACAAGCGCAACCTCGCCAGGAAGGCCAAGACCACCGAAATCTTCGAGGATATCATCAACGCCCAGGCCAACGACATCACCCGCGAGAACGCCAACATGAATGCCGACACTCCTGCCGGCATGATGATGAAGTTCGCTTCCGAGGCTACGAAGGCTTACGTTGACGAGAGCCTGCTTTCCGACGACGTGCGCGAAGCCGTGATGGGCAACTATATCCATATCCACGACAAGGATTATTATCCCACCAAGTCCCTGACCTGCATACAGCATCCCCTTGACCTCATCCTCAACCACGGTCTCAAGGCCGGGCACGGGGAGTCGCGTCCCGCCAAGAGGATAGAGACGGCCAGCGTGCTTGCCTGCATATCCATGGAGACGGTGCAGAACGAAATGCACGGCGGCCAGGCCATTCCCGCATTCGACTTCTACCTGGCTCCTTTCGTGCGCAAGACCTACGAGGAGGAGGTTGACAACGTGTCCGCCATGGAGAACAAGGACTATTCCGCCCTCAAGGACAGGAAGTTCGACGACTATCTCAAGCGCGACCTCGTCGGCCTGCAGGGCGAGGAAAGGGCCGTGCAGCATGCCATGAACCGCACAGTGGCCCGCGTACATCAGGCAATGGAGGCTTTCGTCCACAACATGAACACCATTCACAGCCGTGGCGGCAACCAGGTGGTGTTCTCCTCAATCAACTATGGCACAGATACTTCCGCCGAAGGCCGCTGCGTCATACGAGAGATTCTCAACACGACTTACGAGGGCGTGGGCAACGGCTCCACCGCCATATTCCCCATACAGATATGGAAGAAGAAAAAGGGCGTGAGCTATCTGCCCGGCGACCCCAACTACGACCTTTACAAGTTCGCCTGCAGGGTCACCGCCCGCCGTTTCTTCCCCAATTTCCTGAATCTTGACGCTACCTTCAACCAGAGTCCCGAATGGGACCCCGAGGACCCCAGGCGCTATGTCCACGAGGTGGCTACCATGGGCTGCCGTACCAGGGTGTTCGAGAACCGTTTCGGCCCCGTCACTTCAATCGGCCGAGGCAACCTTAGTTTCACCACGGTCAACATAGTGAAGCTGGCCATAGAATGCATGTCCATCACCGACAAGGAAAAGAGGATAGCCGAGTTCTTCAGCAAGCTTGAAAAGATGCTGGACATTGCCGCCAGGCAGCTCGACGAGCGCTTCCAGTTCCAGAAGACTGCCCTCAAGAAGCAGTTCCCCCTGCTCATGAGCGGCCTGTGGCTCGGCAGCGGCAAGCTCGAGGACAACGACACCGTGGAGAGCGTCATCAACCAGGGCACCCTCGGAATAGGCTTCATAGGACTGGCCGAATGTCTCATAGCCCTTGTGGGCAAGCACCACGGCGAAAGCGAAGAGGCCCAGACCCTGGGACTCCGCATCGTGACCTACATGCGCGAAAAGATAAACGGCTACTGCGAGAAGTACCAGCACAACTACAGCGTGCTCGCCACCCCTGCCGAGGGCCTCTCCGGCAAGTTCACCAAGCGCGACCGCAAGACTTTCGGAGTGCTCCCCGGCATTACCGACAAGGATTATTATACCAATTCCAACCATGTTCCGGTGTACTATCACTGCACTCCAGAGCACAAGGCCCGCATAGAGGCTCCCTATCATGAACTGACCCGGGGAGGACATATATTCTATGTGGAAATCGACGGCGACGCCACCCACAATCCCGAGGCCATAATGAACATAGTGGACCTCATGGACAAGTACAACATAGGCTACGGCAGCGTCAACCACAACCGCAACCTCTGTCTGGACTGCGGCTACGAGGATGCCACCGAGAACCTCGAGGAATGCCCCCACTGCCACGGCAAGCACATAGATACCCTGCAGCGTATCACAGGATATCTGGTCGGCACCACAAATCGCTGGAATTCAGGCAAGCTGGCCGAACTTGCCGACCGTGTAGTCCACAAGTGATGACCCTCCGCATACTCGACATAGCGCATCAGACAATGGCCGACGGGCCCGGTTTCCGAACGTCCATATACTGCGCGGGCTGCGCCCATCACTGCCCGGGCTGCCACAACCCCCAGTCCTGGGACTTCGGGGGAGGCAGCGAAATGACTGTGGACCAGCTGCTTGACATAATCAAGGCCGATTCCATGAGCAATGTGTCATTCTCCGGCGGCGACCCTTTCTACCAGGCAGAGGGCTTCACGGAACTGGCCAGGCGCATAAAGCAGGAGACGGGCAAGACCATCTGGTGCTGGACGGGATTTACACTGGAGCAGATTCAGGCCGACCCCCGCCTTGCCGCCATGCTTCCCTGGCTGGATGTCCTGGTGGACGGTCCTTTCATAAAGTCCCAGAGGGACACGACCCTGCTTTTCCGCGGCAGTCCCAACCAAAGGATAATCTATCTGCACGGTGCTCCTCCCGTGGATGACATACCCGGAACAGTGCCGCTGGTGCCTCTTCGGTAGGGTCTCCCCAAGATTTTTCCTAAAGATTTCGTAAATCCAAAGTATTTGATTATCTTTGCAGACGAAATTTTAGGAAATATATATGGAGCCTCCCAGTCCAACAAACGCTGATCAAGCAAACAAAGCGGATCGAATCTCTGACGACCCGTTATTGCAGGACATATTCTCCGATACATTCCTCGTAGTTACCCGCCCCGCCGGCGAAGACGACCCGGGCGAGGGAAATTGGACTGTCTGCGCCTATTCGGCACGGACGGGGCTTTCGTACCTTGGGAAATCAAGTTCCATATCATCATAACCATCTATGGCACTTTATCTTAAAAAAGAACTCGACAACGAAGCAACCGTAGCGGTCTGGAAGATAGAAGAGACCGAGCAGCAACTGGTAGAACTCAGTTCCACCCCCTCCGACGAAATGGAGGAGATATCCTTCCTCGGCAGCGAATCGCTGCGCAAGCAGAGGCTGGCCGTGCGTGCGCTCCTCAATGAACTCTTCGACGAGAAGGTGTACCTCAGCCACCACGACAACGGCAAGCCCTATCTGGAGAACATGGTCACCAACATCAGCATCACCCATACCAACAAGTACGTGGCCGTCATACTCCACGACGAGGAGGATGTGGGCATAGACATAGAGTCCCTCGACCGTGATTTCTCCGCAGTGGAGAAGAAGGCCCTCAGCGAGGACGAAATAGATGACCTCGACGACGACCGCCGCAACGAGCAGCTGGCCATCTACTGGTGCGCCAAGGAAGCCATTTTCAAGAGGGTGTCCGCATATAACGTTGACTTCGCCGAGCAGATAGAGGTGGACCGTTTCCACCCCAGGGGCGAGGGCGAGCTGGATGCCACCTTCACCAACAAGCGCGGTTTCGAGGAGGAATTCGAGCTTCAGTACATTACCTTCGACCGCCATGTGCTGGTCTGGGTTGTAGGTTAGTCAACAATCTGTAAATCATAAATTTATTTGAAAATGAATTTTCTTACAAATGACAAATTGGTCATAGTCGGTGCAGCCGGCATGATCGGTTCCAACATGGTACAGACCGCCTGCATGCTCGGTCTCACCCCCAATATCTGCCTTTACGATATTTTCGAGCCCGGCCTCAAGGGCGTGCTGGCAGAGATGGACCATTGCGCTTTCCCCGGCGTGAACCTTACTGCAACAATAGACCCTGCAGTCGCTTTCAAGGATGCTAAATATATCATCTCCTCCGGCGGCGCACCCCGCAAGGAAGGCATGACACGCGAAGACCTGCTCAAGGGCAACTGCCAGATTGCAGCTGAATTCGGTGACAATATCAAGAAGTACTGCCCTGACGTACGTCACGTCGTGGTTATATTCAACCCCGCAGATGTCACGGCTCTTACGGCTCTTATCCACTCCGGACTGAAGCCCGGGCAGCTGACCTCCCTCGCCGCCCTCGACAGCACCCGTCTGCAGGAGGCTCTCGCACAGGAGTTCGGCGTACAGCAGTGCAAGGTGACCGGCGCCCATACTTACGGCGGTCACGGAGAGGCAATGGCAGTGTTCGCCTCCCAGGTCAAGATTGACGGCAAACCCCTGAGCGAAATGGGTCTTTCCACCGAAAGGTTCGAGGAAATCAAGCACAACACCATCCAGGGCGGAAGCAACATCATCAAGCTTCGCGGCCGGTCCTCTTTCCAGAGCCCTGCATACAACGCGGTCAAGATGATAGAGGCTGCAATGGGCGGTGAGAAATTCACCTGGCCTGCAGGTACTTATGTCAATGAGGGCAAGTATCGCAATGTCATGATGGCAATGCCTACCGTGATCGATGCTACCGGCGCTCACTTCTGCGCTCCCGAAGGCACTCCCGAGGAAATCGCCGCTCTCGACGCTTCCTACGAGCACCTCTGCAAGATGCGTGACGAAATCATCTCCCTCGGCATCATCCCCGCTGTGGCGGACTGGAAGAAGGAGAATCCTAATCTGTAATTGATTATTGCTCAATATTTTAAGGGACAGGCCAATCGGTCTGTCCCTTTTTCTATCCGACTATGTATTTGCCGAGCCGTGGTATCTTCTGCAGCAGCACGCAGGCCACGGCTGTCAGCACATAACTTATAAGGGCCGTGCCTACAATCTGCACGGGAGTGGTCCAGATGCCCAGCACTCCGTCGCCTCCGAGCCCGAGCGACTCCCTCAGCCAGGCTGAAACCAGGCCCAGTATCACCATGTGGCTCAGGTACATGCCGTATCCGGCCTTGGAAACGGGCAGCACTATGGTGCGGTAGAATCCGCCTTCGCCCTGAATCTTTCGCATTACCAGTATCCAGCCTATAGCCATGAGCGTCACTCCTATGGAGTCGTTCAGCCATGGGGTCTCCCATATAGCGGCCAGTCCGACCGGACCTTCAATAGGGAACACTCCGCCAGCGTCTGCATTGACCCTGCGCAGGAAGCCGAAAACGCCTATGCAGAAGCCTGCGGTGAATACTGGGAGGGCTATTGCCAGGGTCCTGCCCCAGGACAGAGTGCCGACGAATTTGCGGAAGTACAGCCCGAGCAGCAGATAGCCTATGAAGCCGCTGATGTAGTAGAACAGTCCGTAGGTATTCCAGCTGGCCTCGCCCCATAGGGGATATTTGGCCGGATTGGGAATGCCCGAAGGACCGTAAATCACGGGAGCGGCACCGCCCAGCCATTCACGCAGTAGCGGTATCATGGTGGTAAACAGCCAGATGCCGAGGTATATCTGCAATTCCCTCTTGCCGACCTTTTCCGCCCAGGGCGAGAGCAGCGGCATTATCAGATATATACCTATCAGCATATAGACGAACCACAGATGCCCGGCCGCATAGTTGAAGTTCCAGAGCAGGTCCTTGAAATTCTGCACCGGCTCGCCCCAGACAAGGGCATAGACTATGGTCCAAATCACGAAGGGAATGAGTATGCGGGATGCTCTCTTGCGGAAGAAAGTACCTGTGTCATAATGCAATGGAAACTGGAGATAGCTCGAGGCTATGACAAACAGCACTACGGCCGCCCTTGAGAATACGTCCATTACCGCGGCCCACACCGCATCCGAAGCGGTGAGTATCCTGGAGCCTTCGCCGCCGAGGTAGAAAGGTTCGGTGCTGTGGGTCAGCATCACAAGGAAACAGGCCGTTATGCGCAGCCAGTCTATCCAGACTTCCCTTTTGCCGTTGATTTGTTCCATCTCTGAATATTTTTTGTTCATAAACAAAAACTGCATTCCGGGGACGAGCCTCGGGATGCAGCCTTTAATACGGTCGGAAACGCCTAGCGGAGCTTCTTGTATCCGTAGCGTGCTTCGTCGCCGAGCTCCTGCTCGATCTTCATCAAGCGGTTGTACTTGGCGATACGGTCGGTACGGCTGAGGGAACCGGTCTTGATCTGGCCGCTGTTGGTAGCAACTGCGATGTCAGCGATGGTGGTATCCTCGGTCTCGCCGCTACGGTGGGAAGTGACGGTGGTGTAGCCGTGACGATGTGCCATCTCGATAGCGTCGAGGGTCTCGGACAGGGAACCAATCTGGTTGACCTTGATGAGGATGGAGTTGCCTGCGCCCATTTCGATACCCTTGCGGAGATACTTCACGTTGGTCACGAAGAGGTCGTCACCGACAAGCTGGCAACGGTCGCCGATAGCCTTGGTGAGCTTCACCCAGCCTTCCCAGTCTTCCTCGCTGAGGCCGTCCTCAATGGAGTCGATAGGATACTTGGTGATGAGTTTCTCAAGGTATTTGATCTGCTGCTCGGTGCTGAGCCTCTTGCCCTTAGGATCCTTCTTCTTGCCGTCCTTGAGCTGCTTGTAGTCATAGTAGAA
>JAFVCK010000073.1 GCA_017479265.1 Bacteroidales bacterium
TAAGGTTAGTTGGATATTGACTCATAACTTTAATTGATTGGTACTCATAAAGTTACGAAAAATATTTCAATTAACCTACTGATTTTCAATTATTTACACGCTCTATTAGCAAAATTTTTCATTCAAATTTAAACAGCTTCTAAATCAAAAAACTTACCTGAAAATGTTGCTTTTCAAATTCATTTTTAATACATTTGCAAAGTTGGGCATCGTTCCAACATGTTTTTGTAAAACGGTTTGAGGTTTCAATATGAAACTAAAAGTTTAATTAGGAGTAATTATTTTAAACCTATTTTAATATGAAGAAAGTTTTTTGGTTTTTGTTTGCGTTCGTAGCGCTGGCTGTAACAGCCTGCTCCTACAACGATTCCGCTCTTAAAGAGCAGATTGGAGACCTCGAGGAGAGGGTCAGTACCCTCGAGTCCAGGCTCAAGACTCTCAACGAGACCACCATTCCCGCTATCCAGCAGGCTATCAAGAACCTCCAGGATAATGTATTTGTCACTGAGGTAAAGGATACGGATAACGGCTATGTCATCACCTTCTCCAACGGTACCGTAGCCACCATCAAGGACGGCGAAGGCTTCTCCGGAGAGGACGGTCATTCACCCGAGGTCGGTATAGTCATTGTTGACGGTGTCTATGTATGGACCATTGACGGAGAAATCGTTACCGGCGAGGACGGCGAGGCCATTCCCGTGCAGGGCAACGCTCCCGTTTTCCGTGTTATCAACGGCCAGTGGCAGGTATCATTCGACGGCTTCAAATGGGAGCCTGTAAGCGTGACCGGCAATCCTATCGTGGTCAAGGTGGATGCAAACGGCGAGACCTGCACCATCACCCTTTCCGACGGCAGCGAGATAGTGCTTCCCATAGAGAAGTCCTTCAGCCTTGTCATCGAGTATGAAGGCGACATCGCAGGAACCGGTATCACTCCCAATTCTTCCATAGCCCTTTCTTATAAAGTCGAAGGTTCCGAGGCCGGCAGCGACGTGACCGTCGATGTGCTCAGCACGACCGCCGGCATTTCCGCCAAGATCGTGGCCACCGATGCACTTTCCGGAAATATCGTTATCACCTCCACAGACATCACTTCCGGCAAGGTTTTCGTCTATGCCGACAACAACCATGGCAAGACCAACATCAAGTCCATCACCCTCGAGGACGGTGTCCTGAGGGCAGTTGCAGATGTCAAGAGAGTTGAGTCCAATGGTGGCGAAATCGCCCTGAAGGTCTCCCACAACCTGCCTTACAACGTGAATATCAGCGACGATGCCAAGGATTGGATCCATATCGCCGCTACCAAGGCTGTCGAGGCAGACGAGCTTTCCATCGTCATCGACGAGAACACCACTTCTTCCTACCGTGCCGGTACCGTTACCGTTACCGTTGCTGCTACCGCAGAGGTCGTGGAGTCCTATGACATAGTGCAGAACCCTGCCGGTGACGTGACCGACGACCTGGCTTCTGTCATCGCCCTTCCTGACGGCGAGGATTTCGTACTTGCCGCAGACGCTCCCGTAGTAGCGACTTCCACCGTAGGTGCAGTTATCGCAGATGCCAATGGCAACACTGTTTTCGTGGGTACGGAAGTCCCCGTTGCTGTCGGAGACAACCTTAAGATTACCGGTACGAAGGTCGATGAGACTGAATTCGGCGCACCTGCCCTCCTTGCATCTTCCGTGGAGATTGTATCTTCCGGCAACGAGACATACGACCTCGATTGGAATTACATCGGCTATGCTCCCAATTACGACAACATGAATACCGGTACTTTCGGTCTTCTTGTCGAGGAAGACGGCGAATATATCGTCAACTCCCTTTATACCAAGGTCAGGATTGCTCCTCCGGTACAGGACATTGAAGACCTTGTTGGAAAGAATGTCATCGTAGAAGGATATTCCGTCGGAGCCATTTTCCTGTATGAAGATGAGGAAGGTATCGAGTGGTATGATACTCCCATGGTGCTCAACAACATAGAGGAAGTCGTATTCGAGGAGACCTCTGCATGGCAGCTTTCCTACTCAGGTCCCACAACTTATTACAGTTATTCCTTCGAGGCTGTGCATAACGAGGTGACGGGCGATGCAGGTTACTATGCCACCTATCCCGGCATGCTCGACTTCTATACTGACGACGAGGTCGCCGAAGCCGGTTCCGTCGAGAATCTTGCCATCGCGAAGGCAGCGGCAATCACTGAAGAAATTCAGTTCTGGTTCATCCGTTACGGAGACACCATCGATGACGACGCAACCAAAGAAAGCGATGATATCCTCGTCAATCCTTTCGAAGGCTACGGCCATTTCACGACATTTGCTATAGGCGTTACCGAAAAGGGTTATCCTTCAGGCAAATATGCAGTTCTTGAGTACACCCGCGAGGATCCTCATGTTGCTGCCGACTATGAAGATTTCATCGGAAGTCTCGTGCTTGACGGAAAGACCGTCCTGACCGTTTCCGAGGATGAGGAGGGCCAGACATACAGCATTACAGGATTCGACACCGCAGTTGAGAACTACAAGGTGATTGCCGAATATGTGGATGGCAAGTTCGTGTTGAGCGAGCAGGTCATTGCCGAGAACGACGGTATAACCACCTTCCTTTCCGGTATCATGCTGGGCAGGTACTTCTCCTATCCTTTCAACAGCGAGACTCCCGATGTTCTGCTCACCCTTTCCTATCTCAAGGACGGCTCCATTGAAGCGGTTGCAGGAGTCAATACCAAACACGACTACTCGTTCACGGCATTCACTTTCGTAAATGTCGATTCGGCCTCCGGCAACTCTACAGGTTACGACAGCATCATTTCCATGCCTTCAACCGTCGAGATTTCAAAGGAAGAGATCATAATCGACCCTCTGCAGGTGAGCTACACCTCCGATGACTTCACCAAAGGGCTTACCATGGACCAGCTCACCGGCACTTCCTGGGACGGCTATGCCATCATGCAGGACTATGATAGCGGCGAATGGCTCACCGAGCGCGAGTACTTCGGTCCTCTGACCGTGACTGATACGGAAGATAACGAAGACGGTGACGACCTTCTGGAAATCAACGGTCTGTCCTACGTCTTCGGAGAACTCTACGGTGTTGACGATGCCGTCACATTCGATCTTTACGACGGTATTATCTACTCTCATAAGACTTCACGCGAGATTACGGATGGCGATCTGGCCGGCAATACGTTTACCGTCGATTACCTGACTACGGACGGAGATGCGTATAATATAAACTATGCCCTGGTTGGCGCTTGGGTGGCAGACGGTATCGTAGCCCTTGCAGGCTATAGCAGTTATATCAGCAGTTATGGTATCACCTTCGACGGTCTCTCCCTCGGCATCTATGACAGCACCGGGGAGTCACTTGGTTCCCTGTTCACTCTGAAGTCCATCCTTATGGTAGATTCTTCAGTGTATCCTACACCTGAGGATGCTGATCTTGCTATCAGGAAGGCTCTGCAGAAGAAGAGCTTCAATGCCGGAGGCAAGGCTCTCAAGGCAAGCAGGAGCGCAAAGGTGGGTATCAAGGCAAAGAGCAATGCTCCCAAGCCTGTTCTTTCGGCAGAAAAGGTCAGCGCTCCTTCAGCTATGAAGGAGGCTCGTCCCGGCTCCCTTAAGAAGTAGCGATATCACTTAATAATGATTTGGGCTGGCCATTCGGTCAGCCCTTTTTTTGTTGATGGATGCCTGAATAATTGTCGGCAGCCGCTAAAGGAAAATCAGCTCTGAGGTGGCGTCGGGGGAGAAGATGCGCAGGGCCATATCTCGAAGTTGCTGCGACGTAATGGCCATTATGGTCTCCCTGACCTTGTCATCAGGGGTCACACGGCCGTATGACAGCAGGCTCTTTCCCATTGCAAGCGCCTGAGACTCACCATTGTCCGAGGATATAGCAAGTTGCCCCAGAAGCTGTTTTTTGGCCGCGGCCAGTTTGTGCTCCGAGAGGGGAATGGTCTGGAGCTTGAGTATTTCCTTGCGCACGGCAGAGCGGCATTTCTCCATATTGGTCTTGTCGCAGCCCAGGCAGATTGCCATTATACCCGTGTCGGCATATTGAGTGTAGGAATTCTCTACCGAATAGACCCATCCGTTCTTCTCTCGGAGTATGCTGTTGAGTATGGAATTCGATGCCGGCCCGGCCAGGATATTGCCAAGCAGCACGGCGGTCACCCTGTCTTTTTCTTCATATAGCGACGGTGCCGGGGCTCCTATCACAATGTTCACCTCATGGTTGCGCTTGTCAATGGTTTGGGTGAACTTTACGGGACTGACCATCGAAGCTCCCTTGGGAATAGCTCCTGCTATGGGCTCTCCGGGTACATGGTCGGGGAAATACTTGGCAGTCAGTATTTTGAGACTTTTTTCAAGTGCAGCTTCGTCCATATCCGCCACTACCGTAAGGGCCATGGCCTCGGGTACGAAATGAGCCCGGGTAAATTTTTTCAGTTCATCCGAAGTGATAGCTCCGACGCTGCGCACCTTGCCCAGAATGGGCCTTCCGAGGGGGTGTCCGGCGAACATTTTCTCCTCGAAGGTGTCGTATATGTCGTCGGCCGGACTGTCCGTGTAGGATTGTATCTCGTCTATCACCACGCCCCTTTCGGTCTTTATCTCCTTCTCCGGGAAGGTGGGGCTGGTGGCCAGTTCCAGAAGCAGTGAGGCCGCTTTGCCGAGGTCTTCCTTGAGCACCGTGGCATGCAGGACTATTTCTTCCTTGGTGGTATAGGCGTTGAGTTCGCCGCCGAGGCGGTCCAGATACCCGTTTATTACGGATGCGCTCTTTCGTGAAGTGCCTCTGAAAATCGTATGTTCGGTGAAATGGGCTATTCCGCTGTGGAAGCCTTCTTCATCCCTCGTTCCGCACCTTATGCTGAGTGCACAGTATGCCACTGCGGAGCCTCCGCGCCTGACGGCATAGAGCACTCCTTCGGCTGTCTTTCCGGATATCATTTCCTTCTTCTTGACAATTTCTTTATGTCTTTCTTGAGGAAGCCCGCTCCATTGTCCTTGCCTATGCGGTGCTTCTCGAAATACAGCAGTTCGGAGGTGCGCACATCAATGAGCATCTTGTAGCACAGGGAGTTGTTGGCCGGCTCCAGGGGCGCTATTACATAGCTGACCGCCGTGTTGTATGCTCCGCTCATCATGATGTCCTCCGCCTCTTCCCGCCCGACCTTGAACATGTCCTTGCCCATGTGGGCGTCGGTGACGAGGTCTTCGTCGTTGAAATATATCTTCATGCCCCGCAGCCTTTCCTTTCCGCCCTTGACACTGCCAAGGGTGACCATGCTGCTTTGCAGACCCTTTTCGACATTTTCCTGCATCATGCCCATGAGAGCCGTCAGGAAGACTTCTTCGCTGCCGTCAGTGGCTCCACTCGCGCCGACAGGCATGGTGAATACGGTCAGCTTGTTCTCCGGAGAGCCTTCGCCGCCCTTGACCAGGGTGAGGAAGGAAATGCCCTTTTTCTTCTTGTCCGTGACCCTCATCATGAAATAGTAGTTGCTGTCGCCGTGGATTTCAAGGTAACGCTCGTAGGAGCAGAATTCGTAGGGATTTATGGTCCAGGAGTTGCGTACGGCCTCTTTCAGGGCTATGTCCTGAAAGTCGTTGCCGCCGAGCACCACCATGGTGGTCTTTATGCGGAAGTCGCTGAGCTTTTCGCTGCGGGTGCTTATCTTGACTCCGACCTGGGCAAAGGCGGGAGCGCAGACAAGAACGCTTGCGAGCAGTGTGATTAAAAAGCGCCTCATAGTTTCTTTTTTAATTGTGCAAAGTTACGAAATTATCATTAAATTTGCGAAAATTGCCAAGATGGAACAATATATAGTATCCGCACGCAAATACAGGCCTGATTCTTTCGAGACCCTGATAGGCCAGGACAACATAGCCAAGACCCTCAAGAATTCCATAGTGAGGGGCCAGCTTGCGCACGCATACCTGTTCTGCGGCCCGCGTGGCGTGGGCAAGACCAGTGCTGCCCGCATTTTCGCCAAGACCATCAACTGTTCCAACCCTTCCCCGGACATGGAACCTTGCGGCGAATGCGAGTCCTGCCGTTCCTTCGCAGAAGGACGTTCCTACTGCATACATGAGCTGGATGCTGCCTCCAACAACAGCGTGGACGACATCAAGATGCTCATCGACCAGGTCAACATCCCCCCGCAGATAGGCCGTTACAGCGTGTATATAGTGGATGAGGTCCACATGCTCAGCCAGGCGGCTTTCAATGCCTTCCTCAAGACGCTCGAGGAGCCCCCGTCCCATGCCATATTCATTCTCGCTACCACGGAGAAGCATAAGATTCTCCCTACCATACTGTCGCGTTGCCAGACCTATGACTTCAACCGCATCAGCGTGCCTGACATGGTGCGCAACCTGCGTTCCATAGCCGGCAAGGAGGGTATCACCATCGATGACGAGAGCCTGCATGTGATAGCGCTCAAGGCCGACGGTGCCATGCGGGACGCGCTTACGATTTTCGACCAGACCGTGGCTTTCTGCGGTACTGCAGTCAAGTACGAGGATGTGCTGAAGAATCTCAACGTGCTTGGATATGAGCACAGTTTCTTCCTTGTGGACGCTTTCCTGGAGGGCCGCTACCGCGATGCCCTTCTGAAGTTCGACGAGATACTGTCCAAAGGCTTCAACGCCCTTCATTTCGTGGCGGCGCTGAGTTCGCACCTGCGCGATTTGCTTGTGGCGGGGAGCGATGCTACGGATGCTCTGCTGGAGCTTCCTGATTCCCTGAAGAAGCGTTACCGCGAGCAGGCGGCAAGGTGTTCGGTGCAGTTCCTCTATGATGCGCTGGCCATTACAACTGCTTGTGAGTCAGGATATAGGGCCAGTATCAATCCGAGGCTGCACATAGAGTTCGCCCTTATGAGGCTGAGTTTCCTCTGTCGCAAGAGCGCGGCCCAGGCGGCTGCCGCCCCTGCGGCTCCTGCTGCAAACGCCCCTGCAGCTACGGCTTCGGCCCCGGCTGCCCCTGTGCAGTCCGCACCGGTGAGTGCCCCCGCCGCTCAGGCAACCCCGACCACCCCCGTGCAAGCTTCACCCGCTGCGGCCCAGAGCGCCGAAGCACCGGCCGAGCCCGCCAGGGCCCGCCGCCCTCGGCGCACCCCTTCCGCCCTGTCTCTCAATGCTATAAAAGAGCAGGGAGTGGACCCCGACCCTGTCCCCGCGCAGGCCGAGGCCCCCGAAGCCGTCCCCTCCGATGAGGCCGTGCTCTCGGCATGGAAGACCCTTCCTGCGGCTTACAGCGACCGTCCCCGCCTTGCCGGCACCCTTTCTTCGTCCACCCTCGAACTGGAAGAAAAGGACGGCACGAAATATGCGACTTTCTATGTAGTGAACGCGGCCCAGCAGCAGTGGATACAGGAGAAACTTCTGCACGAACTCGAGGGTCGCTTGCAGAAGGCAGCCCTGAGCCGCAAGGTGCGTCTTCTGGTTTCCGTCCAGGCCTCCGAGCAGGTGGAGGAAAAGCCTTACCTCCCCAAGGACCAGGCTCTGGAACTTATGGCAAACAATCCCGAGGTGAAGAATCTTGTCTCCGACCTCGGCCTTGATACAAAGTTTTGACAGTTATGAAGTTACGTGCTGAAAATCTCGTCAAGAAATACGGTGTGCGCACTGTCGTTAAAGGCGTGTCCATGGAGGTGGAGCAGGGAGAAATCGTGGGATTCCTCGGCCCCAACGGTGCCGGCAAGACGACGAGTTTCTATATGATAACGGGCCAGATAGTCCCCAATTCCGGCCGCATATTCCTCGACGATGAGGAAATCACCGGCCTGCCCATGTTCAAGAGGGCCCAGAAAGGCGTAGGCTACCTGCCCCAGGAGGCTTCCGTGTTCAGGAAAATGTCCGTCGAGGACAATATCATGTCCATAATGGAGATGCATAACATTCCCAAGGCACGCCGCCGCGAGAGGCTGGAGGAACTGATAGACGAGTTCAACCTCTCCAAGGTGCGCAAGAGTCTGGGCATACAGCTCTCCGGAGGCGAAAGGAGGCGTTGCGAGATTGCCCGCGCCCTGTCTATAGACCCCAAGTTCATATTGCTTGACGAGCCTTTCGCCGGTGTTGACCCTATAGCCGTCGAGGACATTCAGTACATAATTGCCAAGCTGAAATACAAGAACATAGGCGTTATCATCACCGACCACAATGTAGGCGAGACCCTTGCCATTACCGACAGGGCATACCTGCTGTACGAGGGTACGATTCTCCAGCAGGGTACTCCGGAGGCATTGGAAGCCGATGAAGAAGTGCGCACAAAATATCTCGGTTCAGGCTTCAAGCTCAAGCGTTCCGTATCCGTGGAAAGGGCCCAGCGCGAGCACGAGGCCAAGATGGAAAAGGCGTAGTTCATCCCGTTTTCCGGGGAGTTTGTTGAAAATACTTGTGCAGTTTCACGGACTTCGCTATCTTGCGTCGTCCGTTTAATTTTATGATTATGAAAAAGTTGATATGCATGGTCCTCGGACTGCTCATTCTCCTGCCTGCCTTTGCCCGGGAAGCGAAGCCAAGCAAGAAGAACCTTGTCGTCAAAGAATGGAATACGGATGTCAAGACCAATGCCAAGACTCTTGACCATGTGACCACCTACAATGCCGTCGGCAAGAAGATAGAGGAGATTGAGTATTATTCAGACGGTACCCAGAAGTGGCGCGAACGCTATGAGTACGATGCCTCCGGAAGGCTCGTCAAGGAAACGGTCTATGATGCCAGGAACAGGCTGTATTCCATAAAGAAAACGGAGTACAACGAGATAGGCCGCAAGAAGACCAAATATGTCTATGACGCGAAAGGAAAGGTCAAGACTGTAAAGGTGTACGAGTATCTGGTCCAGGATGACGAATAACCCTTCATACGGTTTGGATTCCCTCCCGGTATGGGAACGCATGGGGACTATACTGCTTGATGAAATGGATTCCATCAAGCTGATGAACCGTATCGACTCCAAGTATGTCACCGACATGGCCGTCCTGGAGCGCCTGCTGGAGATGGCGGCGCAGCGGGGATACCGTGCCCTCAAGACCGAAGGCGTAGTGATAAGCCCTTATGATTCAGTTTATTACGATACGCCGAATCTGAAGATGTTTTCGGACCATGCCACCCGCCGCCTTGTGCGTCAGAAGGTAAGGACCAGGGTCTATGTCAATTCTGGCGCGACCTTTCTGGAGATTAAGCGCAAGAACAACCACGGGCGCACCAAGAAGAGCCGTTGCAGCATTCCTGCCGAGGAGTTTGGCGATTTCAGAGCAGATTCCGCTGCCTGCGAATACCTTGCCTCTCACTCGGACTACACAGCAACCATGCTGGAGCCCAGGCTTGAGACCAGATTCCGCAGGATAACCCTTGTGAACAGTGCCAAGACCGAGAGGCTTACCATAGACACTCAGCTGGAATTTGTCAATTTCGTAACAGGGCAGACCGCCTCGCTCGGTCCCGCCGTAATCATAGAACTCAAGCAGGACGGCCGCGCCGCGAGCGAGATGAAAGGCATATTGCTTGAGCTGAGGGTAAAGCCCCTCCGTGTCAGCAAATATTGCATAGGTACCTGTCTTACAGACCCTTCTGCCCGTTCCAACCGCTTCAAGGAAAAGATTAGGATGATAAATAAAATTACAGGATATGCTTGCTAGATTGTTCCTTTGTGTTTCGCTGCTTTTCGCTCTTGGAGGCAGCCCCATGGTCGCTTTTGCCGCTGCTCAGGATGATGGCATCGACAGCGAAATGGGCCTTTTGAACCCGCTTTCGGATGAAGGACTGGATGCGGCCGCCATCATGGATGCCGTCATGACCACCCCTCAGAAGTTCGAGGAGCTTGCCATACGCTTCCTTCTCAACCTGCTGGTTTGCTGGATACTTGTGGGAGTGTTCTATTACCGCAAGAGCCACCGCCGTGACTATTACTTCACTTTCATGCTCTTCTCCTCGGCCATGCTGATGCTGCTCTATGTGATGGGCAACGTGGAGGTGGGCATAGGCCTGACCCTCGGTCTGTTCGCCATTTTCGGGGTGATACGCTACCGTACCGAGACAGTCCCTATACGCGAAATGACATATCTTTTCGTCATCATAGCCCTGGCGGCCGTCAACGGACTTGCTCCGCTGTTCAAGATTGAAGGGGCTCAGGGCAACAACCCTTCCTACGTGCTTTCTCTGGGTAATGTCGCAGTGCTGGTCATATCCAACCTGCTGATAGTCTGCCTTATATGGGTGCTTGAGACAGAACGCAGACACCTTGCGACCAAACTGGTCCTGTACGACAAGATAGACCTTATAGTGCCAGAGCGCAGGCCTGAACTTATAGCCGACCTGCAGGCAAGGCTCGGCCTCAACGTTGAAAGCCTCGAAATCGGCCATGTGGACTTCCTCAAGGACGCGGCCTTTATCAAGGTGTATTACGTCCCTCAGAAGGGCGAAACAGATACTATCCAGACAATTACAAAGGCTAAAGATTATACGGAATGAAAAAGATGTTGCTTATTCTGGCAGCCACGTCAGTATGCGTCGCAGCTGCCGCCCAGCATACCAATATCCCGCGTACCGACCTCTCTCCCGAAGTAGGCGGCAGGATATCAGTTGAGCTGGACAAGAAACTCGCCAGGGGCTGGCATCTGTATCTTTCCGAGCAGGTGCGTTTCGATGACAACTTTACGGACTTCCAGCGTTTCCATACTACGGTGGGGATGTCCTACAAGTTCGCCAAGCATCTCAAGGGCGCGGTGGAGTATTCCTTTATAAACAATTATAAATCAAGCTCCAAGACCTTCAATAACAACCATCGTCTGAGCCTTTCGCTCACAGAGCCCTTCTCTTTCGGGTCATGGGACCTCAGCATAAAGGAAACCTTCAGGGTTACCCACAAGTCATATACGCACAACCTCTACCAGAGCCCGAACAACCCCATGAACGCCAAGCTCAAGGTGCTGCTCAAGTACAAGGGCCTGCGTGCTTTCGTTCCCTATGCCGGTATGGAAGGGCGAATGCTGCTTAACGGAGCATCCTGCTCCGCGACCTACAATTCAGTGGCCGGGACATGGAGCGACTACAGCTTCACAGGGTATAAGGATGTGTATCTGAACCGTATCCGTGGGATAGTAGGTGCGGAGTGGAAACTTGACCACAACAACTCCCTGGATTTCAAGGTGCTTCTGGACTATTGCATTGATAATGCGATAGATACAAATGCTGAAGGCACCAAGCTCAAGAGCATGGTGGTGGAGCGTCAATTCTTTCCCCAGCTCTGCGTCGGGTACAAGTTCAGCTTCTGAGATAAGGTTTACCTGACCAATACCACGTAATCGCCTGGTGCGAGTGTGGCTGAGTACTCACCGGAGACTTTGCCGCCGTCGAACCAGTCGGTGTATTCTCCGTCAAGAGGGATGGAAATCTCTACGGGAGCGCTGTCAAGGTTGATAAAAGGCGTACCTGCCGAGAGGCCTGTGGGACGGTTGTCATTGCCCTCCGCTTTAACTTCTTCTTCCTCTATAGAGGGAGCCGTTCCGAAGTTGGCTGCCACTATTACCTTGTTGCCTTCTGCCAGGCGGGAGAATGCAATGACCCCTTCGGGAGCATCTATATATTCCATGGCCCCGCCTTTCTCGCCGGCGGCAAGTGCGGGATTGGAGTGCTTAAGCTCTACGAGCCTTTTCCAGAAGGTGGTGTATTCGTTTGCGCTCCAGTCGGTTATGGGGTCTTTCTCGAAGAATTCCAGTCGGCGGTCAAGCCCTATTTCCTGTCCCGTATAGATAAGCGGCTGGCTGCCCGGGAGGGTGAAGCAAAGTACTGCACAGGCATTTGCGGCAATGCCTTCTCGGTCGAATTCGCAGCCTGCCCATGAATTCTCGTCGTGGTTGGATGTGAACATCAGGCGGAAGGCCTCCTTGGGGAAATGCTCGTTGTCTCGGGCAATGTATTCCTTGAGGTCGGATACGCTCCTGCGGCCCTGTGCAAGGGCATTCAGCAGGTGGTGCAGTTCCCATGCGTAGTGTGCGTCGAAGGTCTCCAGAGGGTCTGCTATGTCGGTGTGCTCGGCCTCGGCAAGCAGGTATATGTCAGGGTAGTCGGCCTTCATCTTGGGCAGTATGGCCTTCCAGAACTTGGCGGGTACTTCTGCGGCGGCATCGCAGCGGAAGCCGTCAACGCCCTTTTCAAGCCAGAAGCGCATGGCATCGTCCTGCGCCCACCACACCTGCTCGTTCTCGTAGTTGAGGCTGCGGGTGTCGGTCCAGTCGTACTCGTAGATGGCATTGCCGAGGGAGTCGCGCTCGTAGAAGTCCGCAGGCTTTTCCCTCATCCATACGTTGTCCGGTGCGGTCTGGTTGGCCACCCAGTCGAGTATTATCTTGAAGCCCTGCTCGTGAGCGGCTTTGACAAGACTCTCGAAATCTTCCATGGTGCCGAATTCGGGATTGACCTTCTTGTAGTCGGAGATGGCGTAGTAGGAGCCGAGCGTGCCCTTGCGGCCTTCGACACCTATTTCATATACGGGCATGAGCCAGAGTATGTCGGGTCCGAGTTCCTTGAGGCGGGGAAGCTCAGCCTCGACGGCCTTGAATGTGCCCTCGGGGGAGAACTGGCGGATATTGACCTCATAGACTACGGAATCGTACATCCAGGAGGCGTGAGGTGCGGGAGTGCTCTTGCAGGCTGCAAGGGAGAGCGCCGCGATAAGTATGGACAATGCCTTTTTCATATAATCAAGTTTTTGTTTCCAATGGCAAATATAGCTTTTTAATTGCTTTAAGTTGCCAATTATCATAGTTAATTTTAATCATTTTATACCCTGCCCGTGCGAAATAGTTATCCCTGCCTCGCGCGTACGCATAAAAAATGGGTATTTTTGGCAAGCAAATGTTCAAATACAACTATATGAAACGTTATTTTATCATTACATTTTTGGCCGCGCTTGCGGTGATTTCCTGTGGAAAGGACAATGGTTCCAAAGATGGCAACGTGCCCGCCGGATTAGATGAGAACGGCCTGTCCTCGTTACTGATAAGGGAGAAGGGCAAGAGTGAGTTTGCAAAGGAGATAGACATTACCGTCGGAGTCAAGGAATCCACCTTCATCGAAGTCAAACCGGACCCTGAGACCGCCGCCGTGACCCCCAGGTTCGAATCGGGGGAGAGTACCATAGCCTATGCGACCCAGCAGGGTACAGTGCGCGGGCGCAAGGCCGGCCAGACCAAGATTACCGTGAGCGTGAACGGCACAGTCTATGCCACCGCCAATGTGACGGTCGTGGACGGGGACAATTCCTCGGATCCCGGACCGGCTCCGAGCGAGAAGATTCGCCTGGACGACTCCCACTGGTTCTTCTATTGCGTATGTTGCGATGAATACGAACCCATCAAGGAGGCATCCGCGCACGCAGCTGCGAACCATTACGCTACCTGGTATCCCTACACTATGAACATCGTCCTTATGGAAGACACGGAGGACATGTGGAGCTATCTTGCTTATGAGGACGACGAGGGCAACTACACGTATTCCTACACAGTCGGGCCTGACACATATTACAAATTCGAAGACGAAGATTGTGGTGACGGCATATTCTTCGACCTCGACCCGACTGCGCCATATCCCCAGATATATAGCTCCGGCGTTCTGGATCCGTTCTGCCACGGTTCCCTGACCGTTTCCTTCGAGAATGAACGCTACATAGCCGGACCTTACACGTGCGATGCCCAGTATCGCGGCCTGATAGGCTACACCCCCGAAGTCGATATAAATATTGTTGACAGCAACGACTACAGCGTGATAATGCGTTCACTCATCCACAACAACCAAACTGAACTACATCCCAGGAAAGGAGGAGTATTCAAGGCGCTCGTCACCTGGCCCGCTTTCGAAGGCGGTGCGGAAAAGGGTTCGTATGCCCATCGCGATTTCGCAGAGACTGGCTATGACTATTTCTACGTCACTTCCAGCAACCCCGACGTGGTGTCCGTGGAGAGTATGGGAAATGCCGAAGGCGAAAGGTGGGAAGCCACTTTCAAATGCAACAGCGTCGGATCGGCTGACCTGCAGTTCAATTCGCACGTAAGCCAGGGTGTCAGCAGTCCCGTCTGGACCAATCACGTAAACGTAAGAGAATAATATCCACATGAAAAGGCATACGTTGTTTTTTATAGGAGTGTCGTTGGCGCTGGCCGCTTTCGCGGCAAGTTGTACCAATGCCGACATGGAGGCGGAACTTGCGGCACGCAGGGCACGCCTTGACGAGTTGGAGCAGCAGGACTACAAGGTGCGTGAAGTCCTCTACGGCAAGCTCAACGCCCTGCGAGGCAAGCTTCTCCCTATCATAGAAAAGGTGGAGGCCGACCTCAAGAAAAAGATTGACCGGGAATCGGAGAAGGTCGAGTATGCCCTGGCCGATTCCGTCGCCAAGATAAACGGACGCATCGATGTGGCCTTTGCCAAGGCTCAGTCCTACATAGACCAGAACATGGGTGCCTGCTATGATGACATCTACGACAGTTTCGAGACGCTTTCCCGCACCAAGGATGCCATTCACAAGCGCCTCGGCAAGGCCATATCCGACGGAGACAAGAACCTTGAGGCCCTTCTGCGCAGATATGAGAGCGACGTGGACAAGATGCAGCAGCGGTCCAATGACCTGGAGAGCAGGCTGCTGGAAGTGGATAAGTTTTTCTCCGAGGCCGACAGGATTCAGAAACTGATGGACCCGATGCTAAAAAAGAGCAAGGACCTCGAAGAAGTTTACTCCGTAATGGAAGAAAACGAGGCCGATTTGCTTAAGAAGATGAATGTCCTTGTCTCCCAGGAAGTCCTTGCCGAGCTGGAAATAAATGAAATCAATGAGATGAAGGGCGTACTGGAGGAAGCGGAAAATGCCATTGACAATCTTGAGAGTTGCAAGAGTGACATAGAAGGCTACCTGTCCGATTCCGAAGGCCTTTTCGACCGTATGGAAGAAATATCTTCTTTTCTGGACGAAGACGTGCTGGTCTATGCGCAGGACATAATAGAGCAGGGCGAAGACCTTCGCAGCTATGCGGAAGAGTACGAGTCTTATTTCTCCGACTTTGACCCCGCAGCCAAGCTTGACGAAATAGAAATCGTGAAGGAGGATATGCAGACTGTTTTCGAGGAGTTGATTGACAGCGGAGAGGTGATTGCCTCCCGCGTCGAGGAAATTGCCGGTGATTTCAGTGACTTGTACAACCAGATGGAAGATTATTGGCAAAACGCCTGGAATTGGGCGGATGAGACAATGAACAGGATGTTCGAAGTGGGAGAGATTCTGCAAGACCATCCGTGGATCATTGAAAAATACGGCCTGTAACAGGAGGAGTGAGTATGAAAAACAATGCAGTAAAATATTTGGCAGTTGCCATTTTGTCCGTCCTTGTCCTCTCATGCAAGGATTATGATGCAGAATTTGCCGAGATTCAGGCCAGGATAGAGAAGCTCCAGGCCGCAGATGCGCAGACGCGCAAGATGATTCTTTCCGAGATGGACCGTCTTAGCAACGAAATCCTGGACAGGATAGGCATTATGGAAAAGAATGTCTATAAGCATCTGGACGATGCAGTGGTGAAGCTTACGGACAAGATTCTGGATGCGTCCGAAAAAATTCACGACAAGATTACAGCCGGCTCGGCACGGCTCGGCACGTCTATACGCGATTGGGAGAATAAGATAAACTCTCTTATTGACAGCAAGGAGTCGGATTTCAACGCGGCCCGCTCCAAGATGGAATCGGAGCTTAAGAAGGCCATCAGCAGCGGCGATGCCTCTCTCCAGAGGCGAATCAGGAACGGAATGAGCCAGCTGGACCAGATTCAGAACACCTTCCCTGAAAAGATGAAGCAGATGGCTGCCAAGTATTCCAAGATTCAGGATGTGGCTGATAAATACAAGACCCTCTCGGAGAAGCTTGCCGTACTGGATGGCCGCAAGAATGATATGAAGACAATGGTTGCGCAGTACAGCGATTCCATGGAGGAGGTGCTGATGCAGGATATCACGGAGTTCTCAAGCGGGCAGATGCAGTCTCTCTACGAGAATATCCTTGATGCCTATTCTACCGTGGAAAGCATAAACGATGAGATTTCAAGCATGTCGGACGACATAGATTCTTACTATTCCTCCATGCCCGATGTCGAGGGGCTCCTTTCGGATGCCGACAATGCCTTCGGTCAGCTTGAGGACCTTCAGAGTGCCATTTCATCGTTCTATCCCGAGGATTTGGAAACGCTGATAAGTGACATATCCGATGCCTTATCCGCTGCCGAGAATTGTGACGTGGACCTGTCCGATGTCGAGAGTTCCGCACAGTATTATCTGGGCCTGATTTCGTCACTGGAGCAAGCGTGTGATGAAGCGATAGCCGTAATTGAAGAACGTACCGGTGATATGGAAGACCTTGACTATGCAATAGATAACTACGTAGGGGTTCGATAATTATGAAAAAGTTTTTGACAATACTTTCGCTCTCTGCCTGTCTTGTCCTTTCTCCCGGGTGCAACAGCGCCCGGCTTAGGGATATTGACAAGCAGCTGGATGCTCTGGACCAGGAGGATAAGAAGACTCTCAAGGAGATGAGCGATGCCATAGACGAGTTGGAAAGGACTCTTATGGCCAAGATAGAGGAATCGAAGGAAAAACTGAACAACGACATTGATGCCGCGATGTTGGGAATGTACGCCCTCTTGCACGAGAAGATGGTTGAGAATCAGAAGTATCTTGAGGCGGAGGTGGATAAGCGCAAGGCTGAATGTGACAAGACCGTCACCGCTCTGTATGACAGGGGGGAGAAGACGGTCGCCGCCCTGGACGCTGCTCTGGACCGTTCCCAGCAGGACCTTCAGAAAGCAATCGAGAACGGCGACAAGGCCCTTGAACAGAAGCTCCGCAGTTTCCAGGACAAGATTGACGACCCCCGGGATTATCTGGACAAGGTGGAGAAGGATGTGAAGTTTTACGAGAATCATGTGGATTTGCTCGCTTCTACCGGAATGTTCAAGGATGGCGCAATCGAGAATCTTCAGATTGTTTTGAAGGACTGCGAGGAGTTCGATCTCCAGAAGTATATCGACAGGGCCGGAGAGGAACTCGCATGGCTGTCCAAGGTGAAGCTGGATGAGCTCACCAAGGACAGGATGGAGGCGGTACGGGACATTGTCACCAAACTCAACGATATGGTAGATGATGCCACCTCGCTTGCCGACGAAAGCCAGAGCAAGACCGCTGAGATGTCCGAGTTGGTGGATGACTGGTCCACCCGTGCGGATGAGTATTATGCCTCTCTGGATGACTTTTCCACGGAGATACTGGACGGATATGATGAAATCATTTCACTTTATGAAGATTATGGTCCGGAGGTGGATTCCTGGTGGAGCGATCTTGAAAACGCGTATGAAAATATGGTGTCCGACCTTAATTCTATAGAGGGATTGGCGGATATAGTGTCAGAGTCCGAGGATCTCATTGATTCATCATATTGGGAGACCGTCTATGCGTTCCATGATTTCTTTGACAGATGCATAGCCGCAGAGGATGCCTGCGAGACGGCCATGTCTGAACTCGATTCCTGGGTGGATGAATTCGGCGACGATATCCGCCGCTACATGTAACCTGTTATTGTGCAGATACTTGAGGGGGTGACCGACACGTCGGTCACCCCCAATGGTTTTTTATAGGTCAATTTCAGGTTTTATATCTTATACTTATAGAGGCCTCTGGAAATGCTTGTAATTGTCGAAGACAAGTTCGATGGGGCCTTCCCAGACGAAGGTTCCGTCATTTCCGTCAGCAACTGAGTCTCAGGCTCCTGGGGCTGGGGAAGAGGCCGGATTAGATTACGCTGCGTGACTTCACCATCTTGACAGCATTTACCGGTGCTATCCCCGGCCACAAATTCTGCAAGTTTTTTATGCCATCAGTCTTCGGTGAAGAAGATCAATATAGAATGTCTTGAGTTCGTCTGAAAGGAAGGAGCGCTGAATCTCTTCTTCAAATTTGGGCAGCAAATCATTGTATTTTTTCTTGACACGGTCGAAAACGATTTCCGGTACGCCGCATGTGCGGTATGCGCTCCTGAAGTCAGCATCCTTCATCCGCTTCTTTTTCCCGTTGAGGTTAAGGGCTAACTCTTCGTCGTCGGCCGGATTGCTTATGACGGCATTTAATAGATCGTATGCCGGAGTGAGCACGGGCTCGCCGGCAGGAGAATATAGCGAAAAGTTCTTCAGATGCATATCGTTATTCCCTGTAAGCCAGGAGAAATACACCAGCTCCAGGAAATCTACCATATCCAGCTGTGCATTGGCCGAATATCTTCGGATGGCCTTGCCGATCTGCTCGTAAGAACTCCGATACTTATGCTCTGTCTGGCGCTCGGTCAGTTGGCACATATCTTCCATTGCAATCTTCTCCCCATCGGCCTTACGGTCGATGCGCCTTGTGAGGTATCCGATGCTGCCGTCTTTCATTCGGATAAGCGTATGGGGAACAACCTTCAGTCTTGCAATCCCGGCAAGATGCATGGTCAAGTCTTCATTCTCGGGCAGCATCGCAAAGCGCTCCGTCTGAGGTTTGAAGATGAAATCTCCCCGGAGCCCCACAATGGTGAGTTTCTGAGAATCCTTGTGCTTATCCAGATTCAAGGACAGTTTGGGCTGCACTCCTGTGAGCGTAGTCTGCGACTTGATTACCTGGGCAGCAAGTTCATCCATCTGCGCACGCGTGTAGTCCAAAGATGGAGTTGTGGCCGTGCCGAAGAATTTCCTGCAACAGGATTTGTGGAAATCTACCTCACCGGGCCCGAGTTCCTTATAGCAATACAAACACTTACTCATCGCCTTCCTCTTTTATGGGAATTACGCTTACTGCGCCGATACAGTCCTTGCAACAGAGAAGAAGCAGGGCAAATCTGTCCAGCTCGCTGATATCCGTATTGCGCAGTGCTACATCCAGAAGCCATCCTTCGGGAATAAGGCCGTCGAAGAACGGGAAAAGAACCGTAGACTGATATGGCTTGTCGGTCAATGGTAGAGTCAGGCTGACGGGCGAGGATGCAGAATCGGCAAGATACTCTTTGTCATATCGGAACTCATATCCCTCATCTGTTTCTTTCAAGATTCCGGCGTTTATCCCTTTATATTGAATCAATGCTTTACTCATCTTACCTTCTTTTGAGGAATCAGTTCATATCCAAACAGGTTAAACACTTGGGCAACCTTGTCCATACGGACGGTAGCCTTGCCTTGTTCCAATTCGCGCACGAAGTTCAGGCCGACGCCTGATTTCATCGCCAGGTCCACCTGCGTGAGACCGTGCTCTTTCCGCAGGGATTTTAAAGTGGAAGATATGATATTATTATTCATATTTACATTCGTTCGGATGCAAATATAAGAAATAATTCTCGTATTACATCACAACGAATGTAATTATTGCAAAAATAGGCTATTTGCATCCGAAAGGATATAATCCGGAGGTCGTGGAATCGTGACCCACTCCCGCTACAATAGCCCCGGGAGGAAGAGAATATGGCTTCTGCCAGTCCATATATTCTTTATATGCGGCATAATCGGTGCTGAGCCGGAGGGAAGACTCTTCGCCGACCTGGGGGTGAAAGGAAGGGTCGTTGAATACTCCGGGATATGTCTCTGCCGTCATATCGTGGGCATGGACATATTTTTGATTGCGAAACAACTCCTGGATGACTATTATGTCCATCCCAAGATGGTGCATGGACCTGACGATACCTTTCCAGTCTTCGGCTGTCAGCATGCGTATGTCCTTGTTCCAATGGAGGGCCTCCTGTTCGCTCCAGAGGTACAGACCGGCCCAGGCTGTAGCGAGAATAAGCAGTAAGAAAGATGACTTTTTCATATTAATATGACGTGGTTACCGGTCATTTGCACCCAAAAGTTTCTGTGTATAATAATATCTCTTGCCCTCCCGGGGGGCCGCCTAAACAAGGAATGGCATGCGGTCACTACGTTCCCTTGTGTTTTTTTTGCTGCCCAGGGCTTATGAGAGCAAGCTCTCAACGCCCCGGACATCAAAAAAAGCACCGCAGCTTCGCTGCGATGCCATTCCTTGTTTGCGGAGAGAGCGAGATTCGAACTCGCGATACCCTTTTGGGGTACACACGCTTTCCAGGCGTGCCTCTTCAGCCACTCGAGCATCTCTCCTCACAAATGGGACTGCAAATATAAGAATTATTTTTGAAACACTCCCAATTTTTGTTGAAAAATATCGCGATAAAGAAAAATTGACATATCGCGATAAAAAATTTTAGTTGAAAATTATAAGATTTTGACACTTGTAAATTACTGTTTATTACTTATTTTCCGCCAGGAACCGTTCTATTGATTATCATAAAACGATAAAAATCCTTGTTATCCACCACTTGAAGCCTTGCTATCAAATTTGGATTAATCAAAATAATTTCCGTAATTTGCAAATTGTATCTTCGGATTATTCCATGGTGGAGGCGTCCGGGCAAAATGAGTGATACTTATTCAATATATTAATTAAAGGTAATGCTTATGAGAAAGATTAAGCTATTGTCCGTCGGAGTGGCAGCTCTTGCCATCCTGTTCGGATGCCAGCAGAAGGAGCAGCAGGCAGGCGATGCGCCCAAGAAGGGTTTGCAGACAGCCGTATTTGCCGCTGAAACCACTGCGGTTGACAACACCTCAGCTACTTTCAAGGTTACTGTGACTGAGAATGACGAGGCGACATGGTATTGCATCCTGACCGATGACATTACCAGCAAGCCCTCGGTTGCCGTGAGCAATGCGCTGAAGGACATCAATGTTACAAGGCATATCCTCGAGTACTCGCATTCCAAGGACACCACGTTCACGGGACTGCGCCAGGGTTGGCCTTATCGTTTTATCGTTACCGGCCTTATCGCCAACGGTACCACCTACGGCGAGCCCGCAGTCGTCGAATTCAATGCAGGCGGTGACATCATCTACTCACATGACGAGCTGAAGAAGAACACGGATATCGTCATTGAGGCTGCAGTTGACGAGGAAGGAAAGGCTACCATCAACATTTCGCACGCGCCCGAGAAGTACACGGTGACGGTCGTAGAAGAATCCGTCATCACTTCCAAGGATACTTTCGACGGAGATTATGCTGATTTCATCCTCGCCGATGCGGAGGCAACCCGTACTGCCGGAAGTTTCGCCGACGAGATTCATTCCGGAGATTACACCCTCACCCAGACTCTTGAGTCCAATGTCAAGTATGCCATCGTAGTTTACGGTGTGACCGACAATTTCAACGTCACCAACGAGTACAACAACGCTCCCGTGGCCTACGTGACTTATCTCCCTGATTACGAGGATTATGTCGGCGACTGGGAAATCAAGGACGAGGCAGGTGAAAGCCTGGCTATATGGAGGATTGCCCCGTTTGAGGCCGGCAAGACCGAGCGTTTTGTCATCACCGGCACCAATCTCGCAGATTTCACTCTCGTAGGTATCTTCAACGCGGAGACACATGCCATGTATATTCCTGCCCAGAAGCTAGGCGAAGATGATACTTACACTTATCTTTTCTATGGTATAGACCAGGATGATTATCCGGAAAGCGCTGGACAGAATCCCGACAACAGTGCTTTGCTTACCATCTACCATGACGAGGACGGTACCGTCACTGCTACAGGTGCCGAATATACGGCTGTATATAGTGGAACGGAATATCAAGAGATAATAGTTGCCGTTGGTGTTCTCTGTGTTGCAGCCGACAATAAGTTCTATACTGCTGATGAACTGCCTTTCATTTCGCTTCCTGCCGTATTGGTTGAAGGTGAACTCCCCGACGAGCCTTCAGAGGATCCTTCCGAGGAGCCCGGTGAGGAGGAGTCCGCATACGAGTCCTGGCTTGGCGTATGGAACGTCACCCGTGGCGAGGCCAAGGACAGATGGACCATTACCGAGAAGGTGGCCGGTTCTTCCTATACCATCACCGGAATCGACGGCATGAATGTCGAAATCGAGGCCGGTTTCGACGAGGAGACAGGCAGCCTTACCCTCGCTTCAAGCGCCTCTTCCCAGGCTGCGGTCAACCCTTACGCTACCCAGCTTGTCTGCGGTCTTGCCGGCATGGTGGTCTATAGCGGCAACATGGTTCCCGTTTCAGGCGAATTCCCCGTTGCTGTCGCCACTCTCTCCGGAAAGGATGCAGCTACCCTCGCTTCCGCAGGTTCCGTCACCATCGCCAGCAAATCTTACGATCTGGCCGGCATGTGCATCTATGGCCTCCCCGCAGGTGCTGAGGATGGCTATGTGTTTGTGACAGAGTTCACTACATTCCCCGCTACAATGACTCGCGCCAGCGGCGAAGGCGGCGGTGAAGAAGAAATCGGATACAACACCTGGATTGGCACATATTCCGTTACTCTTGACGGAAATGACCTGGCCTTTGTTGTCAAGGAAGGCGAAAAGGACAAGTCCCTGGTCATGGTTTATCCTGAGGACATGTATGAGTATGAAATAGAACTGACATACAATGCCGAGGACAATTCCGTTACCGTAGCCAACGGACAGCTTGTCGATGAGTACACCAACCAGAGCTATGGCCCGGTCAAGGATTATCTGTACGGTGGATGCCCTTCAGGCTCGAACATCGGACCCGTTTCCGGTACCTACCCCATCACCAATGCTACATTGGCTGCTGACGGCAATTCCTTCACTTTCAATGGTGGCAATGTCCTGACTCTTACCGACAATACAGGTGCTTCAAGTGAAGCCGAAGTAGTTCTCATGACTGTTTATGGAATTATTCAGGAGGGAGACTATGAAGGATACTATATTGATTACTTCTCCGGTGGCACCGGCAGCGACGGTACGGTTTATCCTGAACTGAGGTTCTTCTTCCCTCTGACCTTCACCAAGACAGAAGCCGCCACCTCCGCCCTCAAGGCTCCTTCAAGGAATGTCTTCAAGCCTTACAGGTATATGGAGAACCGCGGGACCGTCAAGTCCTACAAGGCTGCGGACGGCCGCAGGGCAGCCCGCTGCTACATGGCTGAGAGTTTTGCCGGCAAGGGCGCATTCACGCTCAGCCCGATGGGTCAGAAACTTGCACGATAGTCACTTATTCAATGATAAAAGATACAGCTTATGAAGAATTTTAAGCTTTTGATTTCCACCTTGGTTCTGGCGTTCGCCGCTTTGACGGCGTTCGCACAGAACGTGAAGGTGAGCGGTGTGGTGACGGACGAGAACGGGCCCCTTCCCGGTGTCGCCGTCCAGGTGAGCGGTACGTCAAAGGGTACTGCTACCAACGCTGACGGTAGTTACACTATTACCGTTCCTTCGAATGCGACACTCGTCTTCTCCGCAATAGGTTATACAGATGAAACTGTCGCCGTAGCAGGCCAGTCAGTCATAAATGTCTTCATGAAAGAAGACAAGATGGTCCTTGAAGAGACCGTGGTCATCGGCTACGGTTCCGGCCAGAAGATTTCCAATATCGTAGGTTCCGTAAAGACCGTGAAGGCAGAGTCCCTGAACAACGCTCCTTCGGCATCCGCCCTCGACATGCTCCAGGGACAGGTTGCAGGTCTTGCAGTTCTCACCACCGGTGGTGTGGCGGGTGACAACAACGTTTCCATGACCCTTCACGGCCACGGTTCCCTTACTTCCGGAACCAGCCCTCTGTTCGTCATCGACGGTATCCCTTCATCCAGCCGTACCATCATGGCCATGAACCCTAACGACATCCTCTCGATATCCATCCTGAAGGATGCCTCCGCAACATCCATCTACGGTGCCCGTGCCGCTAACGGCGTTGTCTATGTTACCACCAAGAGCGGTGCTTACAACGAGACGGCTACCGTTACTATCCGCAGCCAGTGGGGTATTTCCACCCTTGCCGACTTCACCATGTACAACAACATGATGAGCGGCGACGAGCTGAAGGATTTCTGGATGAGGGCCGGTATATATGACAAGGCTTACATCGACGAGACCTACACGGACCACGGCTACACTGCCAACACCAAGTGGCATGAGTACTACCAGAGGTTCAACAACCCTCAGTACCAGAACGATATTACCGTTGAAGGCGGCGGTCGCAAGGTTGCTTACATGATAGGCGCTTCCCAGTTCCATCAGACCGGTAACACCTACGGCAACTACTATGACAGGTACACAGTACGTTCCAACGTCCAGGGGCACCCTACCGACTGGCTCAAGGTCGGTTTGAATGTGAACTTCTCCTACGACAAGCGCAACAACAACGGTAACTGGTCAGATTCCGGCAATCTTGATGCCAACTATCTGGCAGGTGGTCTGTCAATGATTCTGAACCCTCTGTATCCCGCCATCGACCCTGTAACCGGCGATGTTTATGAGAAGGAGTTCCTCGTTTATGCAGGAGCAGCCAACCCTAAATACCAGTACAGCAAGACTACCCGTCAGGTTGACCGTTACGGTGTAGTAGGTGGTGCATACGTTGAAATAGAGCCCATCAAGAACCTCAAGATAGTCTCCCGCGGAGGTATCGACGGTTCCGAGACTCTGTTCAAGTACAACTATCCTGCTTCCTACGCAGCAGAGCAGAACAGCACTGCAGGACATAGCCGTTCATCAACCTTCGACTATTCTGCAACCATTACCAATACCATCGAGTATTCCTTCGGCATAAACAACAACGACCACAGGTTCTCCTTCCTCGCAGGTCATGAAGGCATATTCAACAACTATGATTACTTCTGGGCTTCTTCAGCCGGTCAGACCGATGACCGTATGGCCGAACTCGACCATGGTATCCAGGCCAACTTCGATATGAGTGAGTCTTCGACCCAGAGTTCCTTCCTGTCTTTCTTCGGTCATGCCGATTACAACTTCAGGGAGAGATACTTTGTTGACCTGACCCTCCGTTACGATGCTTCTTCGCGTTTCGGCCGTTCCAACCGCTGGGCTCCATTCTGGGCCGCAGGTTTCCTGTGGAAGGCCAAGAGGGAGAACTTCCTGCGGGGTGTGTCATGGCTCGATGACCTGAATTTCAAGCTCAGCTACGGTACCCAGGGTAATGCCGCCATCGGCGACTATGTGCAGTATGCTACCATCAGCCAGTTCTCTTCCGCATACGGCGGAGTCAGCGGTTTCGGTGTTTCTTCTCCTTCCAACTATGAGCTCAAGTGGGAGAACCAGGGTCTGCTCAGTTTCAATGTCAACGGCCGTCTGTTCAACAGGTTCGACTTCGACATCGAATTATACAACAGAATCACCACCAACATGCTGATGGATGTTCCCCAGCCTTACACCGCAGGTTTTACCTCAGTGACCAAGAATGTCGGCGGACTCTCCAACAGGGGTATAGATATCACCCTTGGTGTTGACATCCTCCGCGGCAGGGATTACTTCCTGCGCTTCAGCACGACCTTCAACTACAACAAGGAAACCATTACCGAACTGTTCGACGGCAGGACGGAGTGGGAGATTGAAGGCACGGGTCTTACATACGTGGTCGGCCAGCCTGTCAGTTTCTACTATCCTCTGTTCGCCGGCATCGACCCTGACAACGGTAAGCAGCTCTGGTATGTTCCTACCGGTTGGGAGGAGTATCAGGAGACCGGCGACGTGACCAAGATTGACAAGACCGTCACCCGCATGGACAAGACTACCGACGAGTTCGACGAACTGCTCACCCAGAACACCGGCAAGAAGCGTTATGCTCCTGTCACCGGCGGTTTCAGCCTTTCCGGTTCATGGAAGGGTCTGTCCCTGCAGGCTGACTTCTCCTATGTACTCGGCAAGTACCTCATCAACAACGATGCATTCTTCTACAACAACCCTAACCAGTTCAAGGGTTACAATACTTCCCACAGCGTGACGGACTATTGGACTCCTTCCAACCGTTATGCGAAGTATCCCGACTGGTCTTCAGGTGCTGTCATGCAGTTCGATACCCACCTTCTCGAACCCGCATCCTTCCTGAGGCTCAAGAGCTTGATTGTAGGTTACTCTCTCCCCGAAAAGGCTCTTCGCTGGAGCAACGGCGTGCTCAAGGGCGTGAAGGTGACATTCACCGGACGTAACCTGTTCACTGCTACCAAGTTCATGGGCGGTGACCCCGAAGCCAACTACAACCTGACCCTCGGTCTGCCCGGTAGTACAAGACAGTTCCTCGGTGGTCTTGAAATCACTTTCTAACCTTTAGTTACAAGTTAATTTGAAAGTTATGAAAAGAATATACAGTATTATAACGATAGCGGCTGCTGCATTTTTGTTCGCATCCTGCAATATGGACCTCATTCCGAAGGGAAGTATGGTCTATGACGAGAATGAGCCTGCTATACAGAAAGAAAGTGACCTGACAGGCTTCGAGGCGGGTATCAACATCTACTTCCGCTCACGTCAGCAGTCAGTGTACAACTACGTAGGCGACCTGATGACGGATTCCTTCAATGCTGCAAGCGAATTCGGTAACAACTACGGTCCCGTCCATCGTACCAATACCGACTTCACTGCCGGTAACGAAGATGTCGAGTCGCTGTGGGGAGGCCATTATGTGGCTATCAACCAGTACAACATCGCCATCAGCGCTGCCAACTCCATCGTTGACAAGGACCTCAGGGAGGCTGCCCGGGTATTCAAGGGAGAGGCTTTCTTCTTCAGGGCCTATTCCTACCTTTATCTTGCACGTTATTTCGGCAAGCAGTATGACGCTGCTACTGCCGACAAGGATGAGAGCGTTCCTCTCGTGCTCGTGTACGACCAGAACGCACGTCCTGCCCGTGCCACCCAGGCTGCCATTTACGGCCAGATTAAGGCTGACCTTGACAGCGCCGCCCTTCTTCTGGCGGACGTCAAGGGTGTGGTAAGGTCTCCAAAGCCCACCATCGATGCAGTCAAGGCTCTCTATGCCCGTTACTATCTCGATGTCAAGGATTATGACAATGCAGCCAAGTACGCCCAGGATGTAATTGAGACCGGCATTTATGCACTTGCTTCCA
This sequence comes from Bacteroidales bacterium, assembly GCA_017479265.1. Taxonomy (GTDB): domain Bacteria; phylum Bacteroidota; class Bacteroidia; order Bacteroidales; family UBA932; genus Cryptobacteroides. Next base: position 26,968 of record JAFVCK010000073.1, read on the forward strand.
CCGACAAGGAGTTCCAGGACGAGTATCTGAACGACAACGGTACGGAGCCTATTCTCCAGTGCGCCGCTTCCCGTTCCGAGGCTCCCGCTTCCCTCAACTATTACACCCAGCTTTCCACCGCGGACGGCGAGGATGTATTCAATCCTTACTTCCTGCCTTCAGGCAAGCTGGTGGATTCTTACGATGCGGACGACCTTCGTCTCAAGAACTGGTTTGTAAACGCAGGTACGGATTCATATCCCGTGTATATGAGCGGTTCCAAGCACAACAATGCCGGAGTCAAGATTTTCGTGAAGTTCTTCGGAAATCCAGCTTACAACTCCGAAGAGAAGCGTCTCGGACAGTCAGCTGCCAAGCCTTTCAGAATCGGCGAAATGTATCTTATCGCTGCCGAGGCCCTTTACAAGGCAGGTGATGCCGAGGGTGCTCTCAAGGTCCTGAACGAGATTCAGACCAAGCGTGGTGCAGTCGTAACTACCGCTCCCAATATCGACGATATCTACAAGGAGTGGTTCAGGGAGACTGTCGGTGAGGGCCAGCGTTTCTGGTGCCTCAAGAGATGGGGACTCGGATTCTCCAAGAGGTACGGCCAGCCCGCTGCCATTTCGGAGAAGCTCCTCTCTACCGGCGAGTTCTATGTCGATAAGACCATGGAGGCAACAGATTACCATTTCCAGCTTCCTATTCCCAACTACGAGAGGAAGATCAACAGCAATCTGTCCCAGAACAACGGCTACGGCCTCAGCACAGAATAGAGTAACCTGTAAACAAAGAGAATATGAAAAGATTTGCTATACTTCTTGCAGTCGCGGCAGTGGTTCTTTCCACTGCATCTTGCGACCGTTCAGACCCGTATCTTTATGCAGGTCAGGCAGGTTACAGCGCATTTGTGACCTTTGACGGCGAAACTAATGTGTCATTCGTCGAGGACGAAGGTACTGTCGAGATACCTATCCGTCTTATCGGAGAGCATTCCAAGAATGTCCAGGTTACCATTTCGGCCAAGGACAGCACCGCGGTCAACGGCACCCACTATTCGATAGTGGAGCCTGCCGACGGCGTGATAACCTTCGAGCCCAAGGATTCCGTGAAGCTCGTCAAGATTTCTCTTGTCCACGTGAACGGCTATGTCGATCCCGGTCGTGTACTGTTCCTTCTGAACATTGACAATGTCACCGGCGGACTCACTATCGGCGCGCGCCGTACCGCCACTGTCAATATCGCCGATGCAGAGCATCCTCTGAAGGCTTTCATTGGTACATGGACCGCTCATGTGGCCGACTACTGGAGTGACGAGTATGACCTCAACATCATAATCTCCGCCGACCAGAGCGATATCATGACTCTCAACATCGCCAACCTTATTCCTTACATGTCAACGAACTATACACCGCTGCCTTGTGTGGGTAAGGGAACCGAGGATTACAAGAAGGTCATCATAGAGAGCGGCCAGGCTACCGGCTATACCGCAGGTGGTGCACCTGTAGTCTATGTCAACCCTGTCGGAGGCAATATCGAGATGGAGGACAATGGAGACGATACCATTTCCATCATAACTCCTTGGGGTGCCGGTAACGGTGCATCCAACGGTTGGTTCGACCTTGTCGAAGACGTTCCTGTGGTACTCCACAGAAAGTAGAACACTTTTATTTCAAAGCCCCGTCCCCGCGTGTGCGGGGGCGGGATTTTGTACTAAAGACTAATGATATGAAGAAACAACACCTACTATTGCTTGCAATGGCTCTTGTGCTTCTGCCTTTTACGGCGGAGGCTCAGCCATCCAATCCCTCCGACGGCGGCATCAGGTACGAACCTCTCGATTCCTGGCCATACGCCTATGAAAACTTTCTTCCCGGCGTGGTAAGGACCCGCAAGGGTGACGCTTTGGAATACACCCAGTTGAACGTCAACCTTGCCAGCGGCAAGCTGCATTTCGTCGAAAAAGGTACTATAATGCAGGCCGACATGAATACGGTCTATACAGTCCTAGTTCTGTCCGACGTCTATATCAACAACCTCGGCGTACTTTACAAGGTGGAACGTGAGCAGGCCAAGGGCGCTTATCTGTCACGCCGGAGCATTGATATGGACAGGTTCAACAGCGTCGATATAGGCTACGGCGTTTCGTCCACTACCGCGAGTTCGCGCAAGGCTACCCTGACCGGGCTCGGCTTCAATGCCGCAGGCGGCGGAAACGTTGCCGACATGTCCATAAGCAGGGCTATTGAGCAGAAGGGCTCAGGAAGTGTGCTGCCTCTCAAGACGGACCATTATTTCTATGTTTACAATATCTTGATTCCTGCCACAAAGCGGGATGTGCTTGCCACTCCGGGCGTTGACAAGAAGGCTGCCAAGGAGTTTTTCAAGAGTAGCAAGATAAACTGGAACAAGCCCCAGACCCAGTATCCGCTGATTGACTTCCTGTATGACCAGCTGGATGCATTTAACAAGAAAAATCAATAATTATCAGATAATGAAGAGATTTCTGCTGTTGTTTACCCTTCCTTTGCTGGCCCTGGCCTGTGCAAGGGAGGTTGAAGTTTTACAGGAGGTGCAGGAGGCCGCAGTCCCGGAGGATGCTGAGGCTGCATACGTGCCTTCCCTGGCTGTTGTTGAATTCAGCGACGAGGTTCTTGCCCTTATCGAGAATGACCTTGCCGCAGGTTCCATAGTTACAAAGTCGTCCGATGTGAACGATATTTTCACCGAGCTCGGAATAGAATCCGCCCGTCCCGTCTTCCCCGAGGAGGAATGTCCCGAGGAATACAGGCAGAGGGAAAGGGATTTCGGCCTCAGGAGATTCTATTATGTCGAGTTCGGAGCCAATCCCCAGCCCCTCACCAAGGCTGCCGAGTCACTGGCAGCCGTTCCGGGCATAATCGGTGCCGAGCCTGTGCTCAAGGTCCATATCAACGATGTTAATTTCAATGACCCCAGGTATCCTTCGCAATGGCAGTACAACAATAGTTCAGTCAAGGGTGCCGATGTCAATTGCCTTCCGGTTTGGAATAATTACACCACCGGCGACCCTGCCGTCATAGTATCCGTTGTCGATGAAGGTGTGGACCTTGTACATCCTGACCTTGAGTGGAACTGCCTTCCCGGTGGTCCCAACGGCAGTTACAACACCGTGACAGGCAACTATGAAGTAGAGCCCATGTCCCACGGCACCCATGTAGCCGGTACCATAGCCGCCGTCAACAACAACGGCGAAGGTGTCTGCGGCATAGCCGGAGGAGACTACAAGAACAACAAACCCGGCGTGAAAATCATGTCCTGCCAGTTCTTCGGAACCAAGGGTAATGGAAGTTCCGCCGATGCTATCCGCTGGGGTGCCAACCACGGTGCAGTCATTTCCCAGAACAGCTGGGGCTATGTCGCCGACATCAATGAGGACGGCAAGATTTCCGCCGATGAGCTGGAAAGGGCCAAGGGCCTCAGGATTTCATCCTACGACAGGGCTGCCGTGGATTATTTCATAACCTATGCGGGTTGTGACGGCTCCGGCAAGCAGAAGGCCAATTCTCCCATGAAGGGAGGAATCGTCATTTTCGCCGCCGGCAACGACAATATCCCTTACGGCGCTCCCGCCAATTACGACAGGATACTGGCAGTGGGTTCCATGGCCCAGAGCGGCAAGAAGTCTGATTTCTCAAACTACGGCGACTGGGTTGACATCTGCGCCCCCGGGTCCAGCATTCTCAGCACCTTGCCGAACGGTGGTTATGGCATGATGTCCGGCACATCCATGGCCTGTCCTCATGTATCCGGCGTTGCCGCTCTGGTGCTTTCCTATTGCGGCGGTCCCGACTTTACCAACGACATGCTTTGGACCAAACTCGTGAACGGTGCCAATCCTGATATCGCAAAAACTCCTTCCGCTCCCATAGGACCTATGGTAGATGCATACGGCGCAATTCTTTACGGTTCCAGCGGCGATCCTCTCGGAGTAGAGGAATACAGCATTGACGCGGTTTCCAACAAGGCCGTCTTTACCTGGAACCTTACGGCCAACAGCGAGGGCAATTCCAACTATGCCGCCATGCTGTACGCCTCCAAGAACAAGGCCCTGCTGGAGCAGATGGACCCCTCCAGGCCCGGACAGGGAATATTCACGGCCAGCCTGCTGACTTCTACGGCCGCAGTCGGTGACGTGGTCAGCGGTGCCATCGAAGGACTTGAGTTCGAGACGGAATACTATGTCACTCTCGCTACCTATTCCTACAACCGCACATTCTCCCAGATTTCTCCGATTAAGACGGTGACCACCAAGAGCAACAACCCTCCTTACATCAAGGTAGATATGGACCCCATACCTGTTCACAAGAACTACGAAATCTGGTCCATTCCCCTTACGATAGACGACCCTGACGGACATCAGATAAGCGTGGAGTACAAGAGCGGCTCCGAGGCCGATTCTGTGGTTCCTGATGCCAATTCCGGCGGCTATGTGGTGCTGATTAACGGCCCCAAGACGGTCGGCGGCACTTATACCGGCACCATTACGGTGACTGACGAGTATGGCCTTTCTGCCTCTGCTACGGTAACTTACACCCTGACCGACAATATTGTCCCCGTGGTGAAAACACCCATAGACAACATAATCTTCGACGAGCCCGGCATGAAGTCCTCTTTTAATGTTGCCGACCTGTTCGAAGATGCGGACGGCGAGCCCCTAAGCGTTGAAATCAGCGTTTCCGACAAGAGTGTCGCCCATGCCGTCATAAATGACGGTTCCCTTGTTGTCAGTTCCCTTACATACGGTGTTTCCGTAATCACCCTTACAGCATACGATGCCAAGAGGGCTTCTGTCAACATGAAGTTCTCCGTGCTTATAAGGGAAGCGGGTGTTGAGGTGAGCACCTATCCCAACCCTGTCACCGACTACCTCTATGTATCTACCGGTACTGAGGAAGAGGAGACAGCCATTGCCTTGTACGGCGCTTCCGGCGGCCTTGTTTACAAGGGCACACAGACAACCAGCGCATTCGTGCCGGCGGAGATTGACATGCGTTCCTGCGCTCCCGGCAGATACAGCGTGGTATTCACATATCGTGGCAAGGAATTCAAGAGAACAGTAATCAAGAAATAACACTAGACTATATGAAAAGAAATATCATCGTTTCGACCGCCGTTGCTTTGGCATTGTCCCTTCCTGCATTTGCACAGGGTACCGATGCTCTTTCATTCAGCCGTCAGGGCAGGAATCCTGTGACTCTCGGCCTTGGCGGGGCAGGTACGTCCACTACTTTTGATGCCGCATATTCGGCGTTCAGCAATTCTTCCGTGCTTCCTTTCATGGAGAAGAAGTTTGCAGCAGGTGTGTCCTACAATCTATGGGCTCCTTCCGTGTCCAGGACCAATGCCATCAATGTCGGTGTAGCATACAAGTTCTCTCCCAGGTTTGCTATGACGCTGGCCTATGCCCATGACAGTTCTCTTCCTTATGATGTGCTTGATTATGACGGAGTTGTGACAGGCAGTTTCACGCCTTCCGACAATCTTGTCGGACTCGGTCTGGCTTTCGGCCTGGGCGACAGGCTCGGTCTTGGAGTAAACGTGCGGTATGCCGCTGAGAAACTCTCTTCCGACTATAGCAACCGTGGCGTGGCAGGAGACGTGTTCCTGACTTTCGCGGTGAACGAGAACCTTCGTTTCTCCGCCGGTGCCGCCAATATAGGAACCCCTGTCACCAGTTATGACAAGAAGAAATATGCACAGCCTGCATCTGTATGTATATCAGGTGCTTATGGTCTTGGCTTCGGGGAGGCCTTCAGGCTTGATTTCGCCCTGGATGCCAACTATTATTTCAGCAAGAATTTCTCGCTTGCGGCCGGCGGACAGTTCGGTTGGAATGACATGGTGTTCGCAAGGATAGGCTATCGATTCGCCACCCAGAATGCCGTTCTTCCTTCATTCCTCGGAATAGGAATAGGTGGCAAGTTCAAGGGCATTACTATAGACCTTTCCTATATGACTGCCTCCAAGGCTCTCGGCAACACCCTTGCCGTCGGTCTGGGATACAGTTTCTAGCGGAGGGTTCCGGTTGAAGAGTAGATTCTTCGGCAAGTGAACCTGCCTCAGAATGACATCGGTCTACAGAAAAAAGGGGAGCGCATCAAAGCGTTCCCCTTCTCATTTTCTCTATGTAATGGTCGATTCGATGCAGCTGGTGCGGAATGTCTATGCTCTGCGGGCAATGGACCTTGCACTGGCCGCACCCTATGCAGTGCTGGGCCTGCCTTAGGGACTCCACCGCACGGTCGTAGCTCAGAAGGTAACGCCTGCGCAGTCTTGCAAAGTCCTTCTGCTCTGCGCTTTGCGGAATATATCCTCCGTTCACGGCGGCATTGTAGTGCTGGAAAATGCCTGGTATATCCACTCCGTAAGGGCAGGGCATGCAGTATTTGCAGTCTGTACATTCCACCGTTGGATATTCAGTCATAAGCACCGCCATTTCCTCCAGGAATGCAAGTTCTTCTTCTCCAAGCGGCTTGAATCCGGTGAAAGTGGCGAGATTGTCCTCCAGATGCTCCATGTATGTCATTCCGCTCAATATGGTCAGCACCCTGGGGTAGGACCCCGTGAAACGGAATGCCCACGAGGCGGCGCTTGCATCCGGAGCCTTTTCCTTCAGCCGGGCCGCTACTCCCTGCGGGAGTTTGGCAAGGCTTCCGCCACGCAGCGGTTCCATCACCACTATGGGCAGCTGCCTCTTGTCCAACTCGTCGTACAGATATTCCGCATTGACATTGCGTACCCCGTCGGCGTGCTTCCAGTCAATATAGTTCATCTGTATCTGCACGAAATCGTAGTGGTACTTGTCGTGCGTGGCGAGCATGGCATCGAATTGTTCCCTGCTGCCGTGGAAGGAAAAGCCCAGCTGGCGTATCTTGCCCTTCTCCCTTTCCCCTTCGAGAAAGTCCATGACCCCGTTGTCCACATAGCGGGCTGCGAACTGCTTGTAGCCTCCGCGGCCTATGCTGTGCAGCAGATAGTAGTCCAGGTAGTCCGTCTGCATGTCCTCGAATGAGTCATGGTACATCTGTAGCGAGGCCTCGCGGCTCCAGTCGCTGAAGTTGGAAAGCTTGGTGGCAAGGAAGAACGAGCCTCTCGGATGGCGGTTCAGGGCTATTGCGGAGGCCTTTTCCGACTGTCCCTGAAGGTATGCGGGGGAGGTGTCGAAATAGTTGACCCCATGCTCAAGGGCATGGTCCACGAGGGCGTTCACGCTCTTCTGGTCTATTATGTCGTTGCCTTCGGCATCCTTTGTCATCTGCCAGCGCATGCAGCCGTATCCCAGCAGTGACACCTTGTCGCCGTTGCCGGGGTTGGTGCGCATCTCCATTTCGACTCCGGAGACCTTGTTTTGAGATGTCCGGGCTCCGCAGGCCGTCAGGGCCGCAGCAGTGCCGGCGGCTGCCGTTGTCTTTAAAAATTCCCTTCTGTCCATTGCTCTAGTTGCTTATATGGGTGTGACATCCGTTTACGGTAATTGCGCTCAGCGGGCGGCTGGGGCACAGGTTCTCGCAGGCTCCGCAGCCTATGCACCTGGACTCGTCCACGACGGGTATGCGGAGCGATTCCTCGTCGTCAGGGTCCATGTGGACCATCATTATGGCTCCGGCAGGGCAGTGGCGGGCGCAGTTGCCGCAGTGTACCCCGTCCCTTTCCACTATGCAGAGGCTCCTGTCCACGGAGGCCGTGCCTATCTTGCGGGTGGTCTTCTCCTCGGGCGTGAGAGGGAGTATGGCTCCGCAAGGGCATACCTTGGAACATTCCGTGCATTCGGGGCGGCAATAGCCTTTTCCGTAGTCCATTTCCGGCTGCATGAGCCTTTCTATTGAGGCCGAGGGCCTCAGGACGTTATTCGGACATGCCGCGACGCAGAGCTGGCAGGCCGTGCATATATCATAGAATCGGTCGGCTCCGCCCGAGCCCGGGGGAGTCAGCGGCACGGTGCGGGTCGGGGTCGTCTTGGGAAGTATCTCGGCCAGGCCTCCGTCGCGCTTTTTCTGAGCGTGTGCAGCCAGGGCCGAAGTGCCCAGAAGGGCTCCCGTGGCCATGAACTGCCTGCGTCCGGGGTCATTTGCCGGGGCGGTGCTTCCGGCATTGCGCTTCCATGCAAAGCGGTAATGCAGGGCTCCGAACTTGCAACTCTCTATGCAGTCGAAGCAATCCACGCAGCGCGAATAGTCTATCCTGTGCTCTGAAATGTCTATGCACGAAGCCTTGCATTTCTTTTCGCAGGCCTTGCAACTTCGGCATTTCTCCCTGTCTATCACCGGGCGGAACATGGCGAACCTCGACAGGAAACTCAGCGTAGTGCCTACCGGGCAGATGCTGTTGCAATATGTCCTGCCTCCTGTCCATGCCATCACTACGACCACGACCAGCGTCACCACCGCCACCAGGAAGGTCGGCAGGCTGCGAATCCATACTTCCTTGGGGTAGAAGGCATATCCTCCGGCTCTTTCGCTTATCCATGCGAGCAGGTTGTTGCCCCAGCCGTACAGGGGACCGAGCAGGTTCTGTGTCATGCGTCCGAATGCGCTGTATGGCTCCAGCAGGGCCACGAAGACCTGCACGCCGGCCACGAGCGCCGCTATGAACAGCACCCAGATGCCGTAGCGCAGCCATTTGAGCTCTTTCTTGTACGTAAAGCGGTTCTTCTTGCTGCGTCCGCGAATCCAGGAGACAATGTCCTGGAATATGCCCAGCGGGCATATCACGGAGCAATACACGCGCCCGAGCACCAGCGTCAGCAGCACCAGCGCAATCACTACTGCGAGATTCACGGCGAGAACCGCTGGCACGAACTGAATCTTGGCCATCCATCCCAGCCAGGTGTGGAGCGTCCCGGAAAGGTCCAGAAACAAAAGTGTAATTCCGGCGAGCACCAGGCCCGCCAACGCAATACGGATTTTTCTCAACATAAAGCCTGTTCTTTGTAAACAAACCCTGCGGGCACGGAGGCCCGACTGTTTGCATAGGCAAAAATAATAAAAGAAACCGATAAATCTTCAAAAAATTGCATACCTTTGCATAAAGTGATGAAGCGTTCTACAACATTCTTTTTGCTGCGCGTGTTTGTGGCGGCTACGGCGGCGCTGATGGTCAGCATCGGCGCTGATGCCCAATATCTTAAGAGAGACTGGTCCAACGAAGTGAGTTTCGGCGGCAGCTGGACCCCGGGCGACCATTTCGGAATAGAATTCTCTTATTTCTGGTTCCCTCTGCACTATGTAGGTATAGGGGCCTATGCCCAGATGGGGGCTACCTCCAAGTCTTCCAATGTCCCCACGGGCGTTATCCCGGCTTCTTCGGAATATTACGGCACCTACAATGTCTGGATACTCATGGAGGAGCATCAGAAGGTCACCAACTTGAGCCTTGTGCCTTCCGTGCTGCTGGCTACCCCGGACCTCAATATAGGGGCAGTCGCATTGTCTTTGAGGCTTATACCCGGCATAGGCCTGACCGTCCCGAGAGAAAGGGTAGAGGTGGAATACAGAATGGCCAATCCCAAAGTCGATGTTGAATATTCCAACTTCAAATATCAGAAATACTGGCTCAAGGGCCCCCAGTGGTGGTATTGGAGCGGGAGGGCTGCAATTAATGTCAACATAGACGAACTTGGTTTCGGTATAGGCTACCGCATGTCCAACCAGGATATATGGGCCACCCGTCGCACAGGCAAAATAGAAGGCACCTCCTTCGATACCTTCTATCCCTCAGGTAAAAAACTGTATCACAGCTTCTACCTCTATGTCGCCTGGAAATTCTAGTACTTGAAGGAAGAGCCTCCGAGGAATTCCCTCAGCAGGGAAGTCGGCGGTATCTCCTGGTCGGGAACAGGGGTGAAATAATGTATGAATTTCAGCAGCCTGTGCGCCTCGCTGTACTCGGGACAATTCTTCGGCACGCTGGCCAGAATGGGCACCGCGTGGTTGCGAAGTACCGCAAACTCAATAAGATACGCTGAATTGAACATTACGTCGGCTGTCTCCTGATATGGATATATCCAGTCGTGCTCGGCCTGCCTGACATTGGGCCACTGCATTATGGACTCCCTCGCGCTGAAAGCCCCCTTGTTGTAGTCGCGCACTATTCGGCGCAGGAGGCGGTTGTCGCTGGTAGGTATGCAGTTGTGGTTGTCAAGGGAAGTGCTGGTCAGGGTGTTGATGAATATCTTGTACTTGGCGTTGTCCGCAATCTTGTCGGTCAGTCCCGGATTCAAGGCATGTATGCCTTCGACCAGAAGTATGCTGCCCGGGACTAGCCTTATGTGCTTGCCCTTATACTCGCGAAGACCCGTAACAAAGTTGTATTCAGGTACTTGCACGTCTTCGCCATTAAGCATGGCGATTATGTCCTCCTGCATCTTGGCATGGTCCACGGTATCGAAATTGTCGAAATCGTAGCTGCCGTCTGGAAGCTTGGGAGTGTCTGTCCTGTTGACGAAATAGTCGTCCGTGGACATTGACTTGGGAAGCAGTCCGCAGGCCTTGAGCTGAATGCTTAGCCTCTTGCAGAAGGTCGTCTTGCCGCTGCTGCTCGGTCCCGTTATCAGCACCACCTTGACAGGATTCTCGGCCTTGGCGCGGCGGTTGATTTCCTCGGCAATCTGCACTATCTTCTTCTCCTGCAGGGCCTCCGCCACCTGTATCAGTTCGCTCGCCTGGCCCTCTAGAATGGCGCGGTTCACGTCGCCCACGTTGCCCAGCCTCTGGATTATGTTCCACTGCAGGCTCTCGTTGAACATCTCGAAGGTCTTGGGCTGGTCGCAGAACGGAGCCAGCTCGTCGGGATTGCTCCGGCTCGGGACCCTCAGCAGGATTCCGTTGTGGAAATGCTGTATGGCCCATTTGGTCAGATATCCGGCGGTAGGGACGAGGCGGCCGTAATAATAGTCCACCGTATCCCCGAGGGTATAGTAGTCGGTATATACTTCATCGCTGGTTTCCAGCAACTTGACCTTGTCCTCGTAACCGGCGTCCTTGAATATCTTGATGGCCTTGTCCGTGTGGACCTCGTAGCGGTGGAAAGGTACGTTCTGGTTCACGATTTCCTGCATGCGGGCGGATATCCTTTCGACATCCTCTATGCTGAGGTCCGACTTGTCGGCCTTGTGGACATGGCAGAAGTAGCCGTGCGATATGGAATGCTCCACATATACCTCGCAGCCCGGGAACACCTCAATGGCCGCCTTGTAGAGCAGGAAATACAAAGAACGCGTATATACCCTCATTCCGCTGGGGTCGCGAACGTCCAGGAACTCTATGTCCTTGTTGTGGTACAGACGGAAACGGAGTCCTTGAGAGACATTGTTGACTTTGGCCGACACTATGGGGTAGGGCCTGTCAAACTCGAACTCCGGAAGCATCTGCTCAAGTGTGGAACCCTCCGGAAATTTTTTGTAAGTGTTTGTGTTCTTGCAATATACCTGCATCATAGGGCGTTAGGGTAAGTATAGTTATCAACCGAAAAACGGTGCCGGATTTCTCCGGACACCGTTTCACTTTTTAGAATATTTCGGGCTCGTTGGAAGCACCCTCATCGACATGGTCGTTGTTGCGGGGCTTGCGGAAGTCGCGGCGCGCTCCGTCACGTCCGCCCTCATTCCTGCGGGGACGGTCGCCACCCGCTGCAGGGCGGCGGTCGCCTGAGCGGCGCTCATCCCTCTTGCCGTCGGAAGAGCGGCGGCCACGGTCGCCTGAACCACCGCTGCGGGGCCTGCGCTCGGGCTCTACCCATCCTTCGGGCTTCTCCTGGAGGGCCCTCATGGAAAGACGCATCTTGCCTGTCTTCTCGTCGATTTCGAGGAGCTTGACATCCACCTCGTCACCCACCTTGAGCACGTCCTCGACATTCTCAGTCTTGGTCCATGCTATCTCGGATACGTGCAGGAGGCCTTCCTTGCCGGGAAGAATCTCGATGAAGGCACCGAAATCAAGTATGGAAACGACCTTTCCGTGATAGGTCTCGCCGACCTCGGGAACGGTGCATATAGCCTTGATGCGGGCGAGTGCTGCATCCATGGCGGCCTTGTCAACTCCGAAGATGTCCACGACACCCTTGGTGCCGCCCTGTCCGTTGTCCACCTCTTCGATGGTGATGGTGGTACCGGTCTCCTTCTGGAGTCCCTGTATGGTCTCGCCGCCCTTGCCGATGACTGCTCCGATGAATTCGGAAGGAATCTCGATCTGGATGATTCTGGGAACGTGAGGCTTGTAGTCCTCGCGAGGCTCGCTGATGGTCTTGAGCATTTCGCCCATGATGTGGAGCCTTCCCTGGCGTGCCTGCTCGAGGGCCCTTTCGAGAACCTCGTATGAAAGGCCGTCCACCTTGATGTCCATCTGGGTAGCGGTGATACCGTCCTTGGTGCCGGCCACCTTGAAGTCCATGTCACCGAGATGGTCCTCGTCGCCGAGGATGTCGGTCAGGATGGCATATCGGTCGTTGGGGCGCTCTGCGTCGGTGATGAGGCCCATGGCCACACCTGCGACGGGCTTGCGAATCTTCACGCCTGCATCCATGAGGGCGAGGCAGCCTCCGCAGATGGAAGCCTGTGAAGAAGAACCGTTGGACTCAAGTATATCGGAAACTACGCGCACTGCGTAAGGGAATTCGGGAGCCTTGGGCATGACGGCCTTCAGGGCCCTCCATGCGAGGTTGCCGTGACCGACTTCGCGACGGCCCACACCCCTCTGCGCCTTGGCTTCGCCGGTGGCGAAAGGAGGGAAGTTGTAGTGCAGCACGAACTGCTGGGTCTCCTGTACGAGCACCTCGTCCATCTCCTTCATGTCGAGCTTGGTGCCGAGGGTCACGGATGCCAGGGCCTGGGTCTCTCCACGGGTGAAGATTGCGCTTCCGTGTGCGCAGGGGAGGGTGTCCACCTCGCACCAGATGGGGCGGACGTCGGTGGTGCCGCGGCCGTCAAGACGCAGTCCCTCGTCAAGGATGAGGTTGCGCATGGCCTCTTTCTCCTCATGTGCATAGTATCTTGCTACCATGGCTGCCTTTGCCTCCCGGTCCTCTTCGGACAGGGTGGCGAGGAAGTCGGCCTGAATCTGCTCGAAGCCTGCCGTCCTTTCCTGCTTGGGCTTTGCGGCCTTTGCCAGGGCATAGCACTTGTCATAGCAGAAGTCGTGGACTGCCTTGCGCAGGTCCTCGTCTTCCTCGTCGTGAGGGTAGTCCCTCTTGACGGTCTTGCCGCACTCTTCGTTGAGTTCCTTCTGGACGCGGCACTGTCTCTTGATTTCCTCGTGGGCGAACTTGATGGCTCCGAGCATTACATCCTCGGTGACCTCGTTCATTTCGCCTTCGACCATCATGATGTTCTCCTCGGTGGCGGCGACCATCAGCTCGAGGTCGGCGTTCTCCATCTCGGAGAAGTTGGGATTGATTTTGAACTGACCGCCGATTCTTGCGACGCGCACCTCGGAGATAGGGCCGAGGAAGGGCAGGTCGCTGGTAGCGAGGGCTGCCGATGCGGCGAGGCCGGCGAGTGCATCGGGCTGGATGTCCTTCTCAGCGGAGATGAGCCAGATGTTTACGAATACTGCAAGGTGGAAGTCGTCGGGGAACAGGGGACGAAGGGCCCTGTCCACGAGGCGGGCTGTAAGCACCTCTGCGTCAGAGGCTTTGCCTTCCCTCTTCATGAATCCGCCGGGGAATCTTCCAGCAGCATAGAATTTCTCCTTGTAATCGACCTGGAGGGGCAGGAAGTCCGTTCCTTCGGTAACTTCCTTTGCGCAGGTCACGGTGGCCAGGAGCATTGTGCCTCCCATCTTTACCACCGCCGAGCCGTCCGCCTGCTTCGCGACCTTTCCGGTCTCGATTTCGATTGTCCTTCCGTCGGACAGCGTGATTGTTTTCTTGATAATGTTCATTATTGCTTCTTTAACCGCTATGGCATTGACCGTCAATGCCATTCATTAATAATAAAAATGTTGCGGCACTTGCCGCTATATAGCCGCCTTACGGCGATTTTTTACGAAAAAAGGGACGGTCCAGCATGTGACCAGTCCCTCAGCGTCAATCCGTATGGTCTTACCTACGGAGACCGAGCTCCTTGATGATAGCCCTGTATCTCTCAATGTCGACCCTCTGGAGGTAGTCCAGAAGCTGACGCCTTTTACCGACCAGGCGGAGAAGTGAACGGCGTGTCACCACGTCCTTCTTGTTCTGCTTCACGTGCTCGGTGAGGTGAGCGATACGGTAGGAGAATAGTGCAATCTGACTCTCAGGAGAGCCGGTGTCTGTATTGGACTTCCCGTACTTCGCGAAAATCTCTTGCTTCTTTTCAGGCATCAAATATTCAGCCATCTTTGCAAAAGTTTTTTGTTAAACATCATGCGTTTCCGCACCCCTGCGGAATTTCGCGGTGCAAATGTAGGTGTTTTTGTTCAAAAATGCAAAATAAAAAGGCGAAAATGACGACAGCTTCTTAGCTCCCATGGACACGCCAATGAAGTTTCCGGGCCGATATTCCGGAAAAATGATTATATTTGCACCGAATTAATTCAAATATATATGAACCTTAGAGATTTCAAGAAAGACGTTGATTATTTCGTAGGCGAGTTCGTTGACGACTGCGCCCTTTTCATAACCCTCAATCCTACCAAGGCCACGGAGGAAGTCACCGCCATCATCGAAGAAGCGGTTGACCTCTACAACGACCTCAAGGACAAGGGCAACGAAAAGGTGGAAGGCCGCAAGGGCGTATATTACGCAGGTCTTCGCAAGGAGATGTTCGAGAAGGTGGATGCCCTCTACGAGAAGCTCAGCAGCGTCGTAGCCGCCTCCCGCAAGTAATCAGTTCTCGCGGGCCAGCAGGCTTATTATCCTGTCTATCCTGGACATCGCAATCCAGTACGGCCCGCTGTAACTGTTCAGCATTATGGAGAATACTATGGTATCCTCCTTTCCGCCGTCTGCAGGTATGATGTATCCGCTGTAGCAGCGCACTCCTTCCATGGAGCCGCTCTTATAGCGGATACGTTCGCGTGTGGACTTGTCCGAATTGCGAAGCCTCCCGGCCTGCGAACCGGTTCCGGGTATGGTCAGGGTCGAGACGAAACGCTCTGAAACCGGGCTGTAGAGCATTGCACGCAGGAAACGGCAGAAAAAGTCCGGGGATATGTAGTTTTTCCTTGAAAGGCCGCTGCCGTCCACCTGGGATATGCCGTAGGAGCCGTCCACGCCGATTTTCGACAGCGCCCGTCTCACGGCGACTCCCGTGGAATCGTAACTGGCCGAACCGGTAAGGGCCTTCCCCAGCACTCTCAGCAGGGATTCTGCGTAGAAATTGTCGCTCCTCTGGTTTATGATATACGATATCCGCCCTATATCGGGAGACTCGGTCTGGCCCAGCAGGGAGATGTCCGTCGCCGCAGGATATTCGCCTTTGTCGCCGGGGGCCCTGCGCACCATGCCGAAATTGTCCACGTCGGCATAGCCCTGCGAGCGTATCCCGTTAGTTTCCAGATACTTCCAGAAATACATGGCGCAGGTCATGGCAGCGAATTTGTTGCTGCACTCCACGGTCTTTGGCTTGCGGTCGCAGGCAAAAGTGCCCCTTATCTCCGCGACCGGGGCGAGGTCGTTGGTGTAAAGGTACAGCATGTCCCCTGTGCCCGCCTTGCCGGTGGAACACCTGTAGGAGAACTTCATCCAGGGGGCCTGGGGATATGACGGCTCTATGCTAAGAGGGTCGCCGGGCTTTGCCCCTGCGCTCACCTTGAAATCCTGCTTGTTGCGGTAGAAAGAAAGGGCGTTTCCTCCTGTACCATAGTAGGTCCCTATGTCCTCGTACAGCCATGAAGGCTGTTCGGAATCCCCGTCGAAGAAGCGTCCGTCGCCTATTATCCTGCCCTCGATCTTCTTGATTCCGGCCTTGGAGACAAAGCCCTTCCACCTTGAGAAAAGGCCGTCTATGTAGGTCGCAATTGAATCCCTGGAGGCTATGGTAGGGTCGCCTCCTCCTATTATATACAGGTCTCCCTTCAGTGTGCCGTCCTCTATGGTCCCGCTGTAGCCTATTCCCGTCCTTATGCGATAGCCGGAGCCAAGGTTGGCAAGGGCCATGCCTGTTGTAATGAGCTTGGTGTTGGAGGCGGGCTCCAGTTTCTGCATGTGGGAAATGCAGGCTATGGTGTCCCCTCGGGCCTTGACTGCAAGAACGCCCAGACGGGCCGAACGGAATGGTTCGGTGGCGCAGAGGCTGTCCAGATACTGCTGGACGCGGCTCTGCGCTCCGGCTCCAAGGCTCAGAAGCAGGAGGGGGAGCAGGAGGGGCAGGCGTTTCAGCATTGTCCGGCGAGATGTTTCTCCCAGGCCCAAGCGGACGCAAGTGTCTCTTCCAGAGACCTTTCGGCCTTCCAGCCGAGCTTCTCGTTGGCCAAGGTAGGGTCGCACCAGATGGCGGTCACGTCTCCCTCGCGGCGCGGCACGAAACGGCGGTTCAGCTTGATTCCGATCACCTTCTCGAAGGCTTCCACTATCTCCAGCACCGACAGGGGATGGCCCGTACCGATGTTGTATATCTCGCAGCCGGACTCCATCTTCCCGTCGAGCATGCGGCGCACCGCGAACACATGTGCCTTCGCCAGGTCCACTATGTCTATGAAGTCACGCAGGCAGGTGCCGTCGGGGGTGGGATAGTCATGTCCGAACAGGGACAGGACCTCACGCTTTCCTATGGCGGTCTGGGTGACGAAAGGCACGAGGTTGTTGGGCACTCCCCGGGGAAGCTCGCCGATAAGTGCCGAAGGATGGGCTCCGACGGGGTTGAAATACCTCAGCAATATGCCGTTGAGGCTGCCCTTGGAGGCCTTCACGCAGTCCTGGAGTATGTCCTCGCACATCTTCTTGGTGTTGCCGTAGGGCGAAGTGGCCTGCTTCCTGGGAGACTGCTCCGTGACAGGAACGCTGTCAGGCTCGCCATATACGGTAGCCGAAGAGGAGAACAGTATGTTGGTGCATCCGTGGGAGAGCGCCGCCTCGATTACGTTCATGAAGGACTCGAGGTTGTTCTTGTAGTACATCAGTGGCTTTGCCACCGACTCGCCGACCGCCTTGAAAGCGGCGAAATGTATGACTGCATCTATCTTGCGGGAGGAAAATACCATGTCGGCATCCCCGGCCTTGCAGAAATCGGCCTCTATGAAAGGAATGTCGTCCCTTTCCGTTATTTTCTTGACCCCTTCGAAACAGGTCATGTCGCAATTCGACATATTGTCGGCGACGACCACATCGTAGCCCGCAGCAATCAGTTCTACAGTTACATGGCTGCCGATGAAGCCGGCTCCGCCGGATACTAGTACCGTCTTGTTCATAGTGTTATCTTTAATTTCCGTGCAAAGTTAACTAAAATCTTGCTATCTTTGTAGTTTGATAGGCACAATTTATGCTTTGGACTACGTGCCTTTGCAAGCGGATTATTTTTGAAACGCATTCTGGTCATATTGTTTTGCGCCACCCTGGCCGTCTCCTGCGAGTTTTTCTCGGGGGTCATTCATGATGGCAAGGTGGTCGCTAAGGTCGGCTCGCACAAGCTCTATTCCACAGACCTGGAGAAGTATATCCCTTCGGGCCTCAGTCCGGAGGACAGCGTGCGTCTTGCCATGCAGTACATAAACTCCTGGGCTTCGGACCAGCTGTACATGGACGTGGCCAGGCGCGAGCTCGGAAAGCAGGACCAGGACGTGACCGACGAGCTGGAGGACTACAGGCGTTCCCTTCTGAAGTACCGCTACGAGCAGGCCTATGTCAACCAGCGTCTTGATACCGTCATAACCGCCTCGCAGATAGAGGATTACTTCGAGTCCCACAAGGACCAGTTCGTGCTCAGGGTGCCTCTGGTGAAGGCCCGCTTCATGAGTTTCTCCAAGGATTCCCCCGTGGTCTCGGAGATACGCAAGAAGATATCCTCCCACAAGAGCGCGGAACTCCCCGGCCTTGACAGCCTCGCCTTCTCTTCCGCCCTGCGGTACACCGATTTCGGCGGCGGATGGACGGATGCGGTTACGGTTGCTATGGAATTCGGAACGGACTACATGACCCTGATTTCCGGGATGAAAGACGGCTGTTACGAGGCCGAATCCGGCGGGGAAGTGCAGATAGCCCTGATAACCGACCTGCTCAAAGCCGGGCAGGAAGGCCCCATGGAATACTACAACGAAAAGATAAAGGACATTATCCTGAGCACGCGCAAGCAGCAGCTGCTGTCCTCCCTGGAGAAGGACCTGATGGCACGTGCGAGGGCTGATGACAGTTTTGTAATATATTGAAGATGAAGAAGACAGTTCTGATTATCGCCGCGATGGCCGCCTCCCT
Source organism: Bacteroidales bacterium (assembly GCA_017479265.1). Taxonomy (GTDB): domain Bacteria; phylum Bacteroidota; class Bacteroidia; order Bacteroidales; family UBA932; genus Cryptobacteroides. The sequence goes on from JAFVCK010000073.1 coordinate 45,310, forward strand.
GGCGGCAAATGCCCAGACATATCCCGATGACCTCATTGACAAGACCGTTGCCGTGGTCGGCAATGAAATGATATCCATCGGCCTGCTCGAGAGCGAATTGCGGCAGTACAGCATAGAAATGGGTTCGGTTGACAAGAACATGCGTTGCAACCTGCTGGAGAGCATGCTTGAGTCCAAGCTGTTCCTGATGCAAGCCAGGGTGGACTCCCTGAGTGTCAACGGGGACATGGTGTCCGCCGAGCTGGACCAGAGAATAAACCGTTTCCGTACCTATTTCGGCGGAGACGAGAACCTCGAGAACTATTTCGGAAAGCCCCTGTACAAGCTCCGCCAGGAGTGGAAGCAGCAGCTTGAGGACATGAACCTTACCCAGCAGATGCAGGGTACCATAGCCCGGGACGTACCCGACATGACTCCCTACGATGTGAAGGAATACCTTGCTTCCATAGACAAGGCCGACATTCCTATGGTGCCCGTCCGCTACCAGCTGAGCCAGATCTGCATTTATCCCGACAGGGAAGCCGCCAACCTCGCCGTCAAGGAAAAGCTCCTGGACCTGCGCGAAAGGATACTCAACGGAGAGAAGTTCTCCACACTGGCCAGGATTTATTCCGAGGACGTGCAGAGCGCCCGCAAGGGAGGCGAACTGGGAATGACCTCCAAGTCCATGTTCTGGTCTTCATTCTCGGATGCCGCCATGTCCCTCAAGCCCGGCATCATTTCCCAGATTGTGGAGACTCCCGACGGTTTCCATATTCTCGAAGTGCTGGACAAGAAGGGCGACATGATAAATGTGCGCCACATACTTCTCAAGCCCCAGTACACGGCCGAAGACCGTGAAAAGGCGTTCAAGACCCTGGACAGCCTTCGCACCGAAATCAATTCCCAGGCGGTGAGTTTCTCCCTGGCGGCCAGGTTCTATTCCCAGGACCCTTCATCCCGCACCAACGGAGGCCAGATGGCAGACCCTCAGACCGGTTCCGCATATTTCGAGATGGACAGGCTCAAGCCCCAGGACTACAAGGCCATAAAGGACCTTGCCGAGGGCGAGATTTCAGAGCCCGTCGAGTCCCTTGACAACGAGGGCCGCAACGGCAACACTGTCTATAAGATTATAAAGGTGGATAAGGTCATCCCCGCCCATCCTGCCACTTTCGAGGAGGATTACAGCATGCTTGTGGACGATGCCCGCAACAAGAGGGCAATGGAGGCCATTGACAAGTTCATCAACGAGAAGATAAAGACCACCTATATCACGATAGATCCTATCTTTGCAGGATGCGATTTCAACCGTCCCGCATGGAAGGATAAAATCGCGGAATGAGATTGCGTATCACCATAGTTCTGCTGCTGGCCCTGCTGCCGGGGTGGATTCTGCCTGCCCAGAGTACAAATTCCGAGAAGGTGGATTCCCTTGTGAGCCTGCTGAGCGCACGTTCTGTCGAGCTCCTCGAGCGCGACGGAGTGAGTTTCCGCAAGGTGACAGGTCCGGCCCGGTTCTTCCATAACAACACCTACCTCGTCTGCGACACGGCCTTGTGGAACATGGAGACCGAGGAGATAGAGTGCATGGGCAATGTCAAGATCCTGCAGAACGAGACGGTGCTTTCCTCCGACAAACTGATTTACCTTATCAACGAGGACCTGGCGCAGTTCAGGGGCACTCTTGTGCAACTTGAGGACAAGGACCACAACACCCTGCGCACACGCTACCTTGACTACAACACCAAGGACAGTATAGCGGTCTTCGAGCAGGGGGGAGCCCTGCGGGACAAGGAAGGCCAGATAATCGAAAGCCAGACAGGTACTTACGAGTCCAAGGTCAAGCTGTTCACCTTCCTTGAGGACGTGAACATGTTCACCGATTCCATTTTCGTCAAGACCTCCAAGCTGGAGTATGACACCAGGCGCAACAAGGCCTGGTTCGGCAAGGGGACGGATGCCTGGAAGGACGATGACATGCTCTCTTCCGATGCCGGCTGGTACGAGCGCGACAGGGAGCTGTTCCTTTTCTGGCGCAATGTGCACGGGATGACGGTGGACAAGGAGATATGGTCCGATTCCCTGTATTTCTGGCGCAATTTCATGGATGTTGAGATGCTCGGCAATGTCCAGCTTATGGATACGGTCAACCATGTCTCGGCCGTTGCCGGGCGCATGTACTATCAGGATTCCATTTCCCGCGTGACCATGACCCGCGACCCTGCCGTGGTGGGCAAGACCGGCGACACGGGGGCCCCTTCCGATACTGTCTATGTCGGCGCGGACACCCTGATTTACAGGACGGAAATGGCCTTCCAGATAGATTCTTCGCGCTACAAGGTGGCCCGCCAGAGACTTGCGAATGCCATGTCCGACGCTGTCGAGGCTTATAGGATAAAGGCTGCCGAGGAGGCCAAGAAAGCCGCCGAAGAAGCCAAGAAGAAGGACCCCAACTACATAGCCAAGCAGCAGGCCGAGGAGGCCGCAAGAAAGCGCGAGGAGAGAAAGAACAAGGGCAAGGCTGCAGTGGATTCTACGGCAGCAGGCGAGAGTCCCGCTCCGGAGGCCCTGTCCCAGATGGCCGATACCCTGTCGGCTGCCACTGATTCCATAGGAGTTGCCATAGACTCGCTTGGAGCCGTTAGCGATTCCCTCGGCGTGGTCCGGGATTCCCTCGGTGCGGCGCGTCCCGACTCTCTCGGAGTAAAGATAGATTCTCTTGTGAACCGCATAGATTCCCTTGCAAGGGACATTTCCGGCGTAGCCCCTGCCGCCCCTGCCCAGCCCGATGTGACGGAGCCTCTTGACTCAGCGGCGCAGGCGCTCAAGGATTCTCTGGATGCCGTGGCAGCCAAGTTCAGGGCCGATTCCATAGCCAGGGCGGACTCCATTCAGAAGGCCATAAGAGACTCTATAATAGCGGATTCCATAGCCCGGATGCCCAAGGATTCCACCCGGTTCGGCTTCCTTACCGCACTGCGCAATGTGCGTCTGTTCAGGGAGGACATGCAGATGAGATGCGACTCTCTGGAGTACTGCGACCTGGACTCTCTGATAAGGCTGTACAAGGAGCCTATAGTATGGAATGAAAAGAGGAGGCAGTATGTGGCCGACAGCCTGCACATAGTGCCCCGCGAGGGCAAGATAGACAGGGCCTATCTCATTTCCAACGCCTTCATAATAATACAGGAAGACAGCCTGTGCTTCGACCAGATACGCAGCGCCGAAATGCTGGCATTCTTCGATTCCACTACGGCGCTGAGGCGTTTCGACGCGCTGGGAGATGCTTCCGCGGTGTTCTACCTCCAGGAGGACAGCGTCTTCGCCACCGTCAACAAGAGCGAGGCCCGCATGCTTTCCACGGAGTTCAAGGACGGGGACATAGACATACTGTATTACTACGACAATCCCAAGACGGATGCCCATCCTCTTGCCCAGATGAAGAAGGAGGACAGGGTGCTGAAGGGATTCAACTGGCAGCCCGACCTGCGTCCCAGAAGGAAGGAGGACATTACCTCGTGGAAGGCCCGCATGTCGGAGCGCAGCACATACTCTTCCCGTCCGAGGGCCAGTTTCCGCCAGACCGACATATACTTCCCCGGTTATATGGCCGGAGTGTATAAGGATATGAAGGACAAGGAGATACGCCGCCAGCAGAGGGAGCGTGCGAGAAAGGCCCGCGAGGAGTTCCTGAAGGATTCCACGGCAAGGGCCCTGCGGGATTCCCTCGTGGCAGATTCCTTGAAGGTCATAGCGGACTCCCTGTTCAGGCTGGATTCCCTCAAGGCCGTGCAGGATTCTCTCAAAGCCGTACAGGACTCCTTGAAGGCAGTGCAGGATTCCGTCTCGGCAGTGGTGCGCGATTCCCTGTCGCGGCTTCCAAAGGACAGCAGCGGCGTAGCCGGAGCGGTGGTGCTGTCAAAGGCTGAAATCCAGGCCGCCGAAAAAGCCCGCAAAGAGAAGGAACGCGCAGAGCGCAAGAAGGCCCGGCAGGAGGCCAGGGCGGCGAAGGAGGCTGCCCGCGAGGCCGAATGGGCCCGTCTTGACAGCCTGGATGCTGTAAAGGACTCCCTCGCCAAGGAAAAGGCGCAGCAGAAGATAAGGGATCGTAAGCTCAAGCAGATCGAAAGAGCCCGCAAGCAGGAACTGCGCGATGCGCAGAAACTGGAAAAGTACCGCCGGCGTTTCGAGCGTCAGAAAGCCCGCAAACTGGCCCGGGAAGCCGCCAAGGCCGCCCGGAAGGCCCGGAGTGAAGCCCTTAAGTCCAAACCCGTGGTCCCTGAGCCCGACCTCCCTGAGTCCCTTAAGTCCAGGGCAAAAGAAATCCCGGAGGCGGAAGCCGTCCGGGACACTCTCGAGGGCGAAGCTGTTATTCAGCCTTAGTAAAACTCGTGCTCTTATAGTCTTTCACCCACACCTGGCGGTCTATGGCCTCGTCCAGGGATATCATCGTATCCGTAGCCTGGATGTAGGGAATCTTCTGTATGGTACGCAGGAGGACCTCCATCAGGTGGTCGTTGTTGAGGCAGTACATCTTGACCAGCAGGGCGTATTTGCCGGTTACGAAATGACACTCCACGATTTCGGGAATCTTCTTCAGCGAAGCGACCACTTCGAGGTATTTGTCCGCCTCGGAGAGGGAGATGCTGATGAACGCGCATACATTCAGTCCCAGGGCCTGGGGCTTTACGAGCAGCCTTGAACCGGTGATTACTCCGTTGGCTTCCAGGCGCTTGACCCTCTGGTGTATGGCGGCTCCCGAAACTCCGCACTCACGTGCTATTTCGAGGAAAGGCATTCTTGCGTTCTTGACCAGGAAGGATAGTATCTTCTGGTCCGTGGGGTCGATGTGGTAAATTGCCATAGTTTCAAATTGTAATTAATTCACCTGCAAATCTAAATAAAAAATTTGAAATGTGGTGACAGCGTGGCAGAAAAATAACTTTATTTTTTAAATCTGCGCTTGTAACCGCCCTTGGAAGCACTTGCAGGGCCTGCCGCTATTATGGCCTGGCACTTGGCAAGGTCCAGCCCTGCGGGGTCTGTGCCGCGGGGTATCTTGTAGTTGCCGCCCGCATGCTTTATGTAAGGGCCGAAACGGCCGTTTATGACCTGTATGTCCTCCTCCTTGAACTCCATCATCACCGCACCTGCCCCGCCTTTGTCGGGAGTGCTGTCTATCAGTGCCTTGCATTCTTCGAGGCTGATGGTGAGAGGGTCCTTTCCACGGGGAAGTGATATGTTCCTGCCGCCATATTTGAGGTAGGGGCCGTAGCGTCCTTTGAGGGCCGACACTTCCACTCCGTCTATGGTGCCCACCGTCCTCGGCAGTTCGAAAAGCTTGAGCGCATCCTCGAGGGTGAGGCTCTCTATGAGCTGCCCGGGAGCGAGGTTGGCATAGTGGCGGTTTTCGCCTTCTCCTTTCTGTACGTAAGGTCCCCACTGTCCGTACCTTGCCACCAGAGGCTGTCCGTCCTTGGGGTCCACTCCCAGCTGCTTGCTGACATGGCTGTACTGCCTGTCGCTTATGACTTCCTCCACCTTCTTGTGGAAGGGGGCGTAGAACTCCTCTATCACCTTGGTCCACTGCTGCTTGCCCTCGGCGACCTCGTCGAAATCCTTCTCCACGTTGGCCGTGAAATCGTAGTCCATCACCGTCTCGAAATTGCTGGTGAGATAGTCGGCCACTATCATTCCTATTTCCTGGGGCAGAAGGCGGCTCTTCTCGGCTCCGACAGTCTCCACGACCTCCTTGGAGCTAATCTGGGAGCCCTTCAGGGTGAGGTTGGTCACCTTGTGCTTTTCGCCGTCCTTGTCGCCGCGGATTACATAGCCCCTTCCCGTCGTCAGGGTGGAAACTATGGCCCCGTAGGTGGACGGACGGCCTATTCCGAGCTCTTCGAGTTTCTTTATGAGGGTAGCCTCGGAATACCTCGGAGGAGCCGGCGTGAACTTGCACAGGGCATCGATTGCAAGGGGGGACATACTGCATCCGGTGTTGATTTCAGGCAGAATCACCTCGTCCTCCGCACGGGTGTCGTCGCTTCCTTCCATATATACTTTCAGGAAGCCGTCGAACAGCACCTGCATGGCCTGGATTCCGAATTTTTCCTCCCTGCGGTCGGAGGCGACCTTTATGTCCGTGCGCAGCACCCTGGCATCCGACATCTGGGAGGCCACGGTGCGCTTCCATATAAGGGAATACAGCTTTTTCTCCTGGGGAGTGCCCTGTATCTCCACGTTGTCTATGAAGGTGGGGCGTATGGCTTCGTGGGCCTCCTGCGCTCCCTTGGTGCCCGTCTTGTATTGGCGGGTCTTGGAGTATTCGGCTCCGTAAATGCTTGTTATGAAGCTCTTTGCAGTGCCGAGAGCGAGGCTCGAAAGATTCACCGAGTCGGTTCTCATATAGGTTATGAGACCCCTCTCGTACAGGGCCTGCGCCACTCTCATGGTGGTGCTCACGGGGAAGCGGAGCTTGCGGGAAGCCTCCTGCTGGAGGGTAGAGGTGGTGAAAGGCGGGGCGGGAACCCTCGTGCCTTCCTTCTTCTCCACAGAGCATACGCTGAACGATGCGCCTATGCAGTCCTCGAGGAAGCGGCGGGCCTCCTCAATGGTGTTGAAACGGCTCTCCAGGGCGGCTTTGACCTTCACCGAAGAGGCTGTGCCCTCGGGATGGAAAACGGCCTCCACCCTGTAGAAAGGCTCGTTCGAGCAGGCCATTATTTCCTTTTCCCTGTCCGTTATGAGCCTCAAGGCCACGCTCTGCACGCGTCCGGCGGAGAGCTTGGGCTGGATTTTCCTCCACAGGATGGGGGATAGTTCGAAACCTACCAGGCGGTCCATCACCCTTCTGGCCTGCTGTGCGTTCACCAGGTTCATGTCTATGTCCCTGGGATTCTGTATTGCGTTGGTTATGGCCGTCTTGGTGATTTCGTGGAATACTATGCGCTTTGTTTTTTCGCTCTTAAGTCCCAGCGCATCAAAAAGATGCCAGGATATGGCCTCTCCCTCGCGGTCCTCATCGGAGGCAAGCCATACGGTGTCGGCCTCCTTCGCGAGGCGGCCCAGCTCGGCGACAAGCGCCTTCTTCCTCGAAGGAATGACATATTCGGGCTTGAATCCGTGCTCTATGTCCACGCTGAGTTTCTTCTCCTGCAAATCCCTAATATGTCCTTCGCTGGATTTAACCACGTAATCCTTGCCCAGGAACTTCTGTATCGTATGTCCCTTTGTGGGGGACTCCACTATAACAAGATTAGTCATGTCCTTATCTCAAATTTCTCAAACAAGCCAAACCTCATTTTTTTGGTTTGGGACTGCAAAGTAAATCAGATTTGGGGGATTTTTCAAAATTTTATAGTTATTTTTGTACTTTGAAAAATCGATGAAAATTTATTTTCATAATTTTTTGGCATGAAAGAACAGACAAAGAAAAAAATCATAAAATGGTTCTGGATACTGGTGCTGGTCCCCATTCTGCTGGTAGTCCTGTTGCTGCTGGCCGTATGGGCCTTCGCCGACATCCCGTCATTTGAGGAACTGGAAAATCCTGACAGCAAGCTTGCTACGCAGGTCATAGCCGAAGACGGCGAGATTCTTACCACCTTCCATATAGAGAACAGGTCCTACGTCTCTTTCGACGAGCTGTCCCCCTATGTGGTGCAGGCGGCTGTCGCCACGGAGGACAAGCGCTTCTACCGCCATTCCGGCATAGACATGCAGTCCCTGGGCAGGGTGCTCTTCCGCACCATATTCAGCGGCGACACCTCGCAGGGCGGCGGCAGTACCATCACCCAGCAGCTGGCCAAGACCCTCTATCCGAGGGCGGACGTATCCAGCAAGATTCCCGGGGTCTCCAAGATAAAGATGGTATGGATAAAGCTGAAGGAATGGATTACCGCCGTCAAGCTGGAGAGGGACTATACCAAGGACGAAATCGTGGACATGTACCTCAACGCCGTATTCTTCGGCAGCAGCGCATACGGCATCAAGGCGGCCTCGCAGACCTTCTTCGCCAAGGACCCTTCGGACCTTACAATTGAGGAAAGCGCAGTCCTGGTGGGCATGGTCAACAAGCCTACCCGCTACAATCCCGCCATGCATCCCGACAAAGCCCTGGAGCGCAGGAACCTGGTCATCACCCGCATGCAGCAGTCCGGCTACCTTTCCAAGGAGGTGGCGGATTCCGTCAAGCAGATTCCCATTTCCCTTTCATATCAGGTGCAGGACCACAATTCCGGCCGCGCCCCCTATTTCAGGGACATGCTGCGCAAGTACATGAACGCCTCCAAGCCCAAGCGCTCCTCGTATTCGGTTCCCGAGGATTTCTCTGTTGACTCCCTGCTCTGGGCCGACGACCAGCTTTACGGCTGGCTCAACAAGAACACCAAGCCCGATGGCAGCAAGTACGACCTGGACAAGGACGGACTCCGCATATATACCACCATCAACTACAAGATGCAGAAATTCGCCGAGGAGGCTGTCGCCGAGCATCTCGGAGGCAATCTCCAGAAGAGTTTCTACGGGGACCTCAAGTACAAGCGCAACAAGCCCTTCTCCAATGACATAGACAACGCCACCATAGAGCGGGTGATGCAGCAGGGCCGCCGCTGGAGCGACCGCTGGAGGGTCATGAAGAAGGCCGGAGTGCCTGAGAGCGAGATACTTGCGAGCTTCTCCAAGCCCGTCAAGATGAGGGTGTTCACTTGGGACAAGCCCGGTTATGTGGATACTACCATGACCCCCGACGATTCCATACGCTGGTACAAGTCCATACTCAGGGCTTCCTTCGTAGCCATGGAGCCTTCCACAGGACATGTAAAGGCATACGTCGGAGGTCCCAACTACCGTTACTTCAAGTACGACAATGTCCGTCAGGGCAAGCGCCAGGTGGGTTCCACCATAAAGCCTTTCCTCTATACCCTCGCCATGCAGGAGGGCATGAGCCCCTGCGACGAGACCGTATGCGTGCCCCAGACCTTCATAGTGGGAGACAACACATGGACTCCCCGCAGTACGGACAAGGATGAATGGATAGGAATGACCGTGACCCTCAAGTGGGGCCTGACCCATTCCTCCAACAACATTTCGGCCTACCTGATGAAGCAGTTCGGGCCCCAGGCCATGGCCAGGATGATGCGCAAGATGGGAATAGGCAGCCATATCGACGAGGTGCCTTCCCTTTGCGTCGGACCTGCCGACCTGTCCCTGTACGAGATGGTCGCGGCGTACAACACATACCCTTCCAAGGGCGTTTACGTTTCTCCGATTTTCGTTTCCAGGATAGAGGACAGCCAGGGCAACCTGCTCGGGGAGTTCACCAACCGCAAGCGCGAGGCAATCAGCGAGCAGACAGCCTTCCTCATGGCCAACCTGATGCAGGGCGTGGTCAACCAGGGCACCGCCGCCAGGCTGCGTTCGGTATATAAACTGACAGGCCAGATTGCCGGCAAGACGGGTACGACCAATGACAACTCCGACGGATGGTTCATAGGTTACACCCCTACGATAACTGCCGGAATATGGGTTGGAGGCGAGGACAGGCAGGTCCATTTCCAGTCCATGGCTCTGGGAAGCGGTTCCAACATGGCCCTCCCGATATGGGGCATATTCATGCGCAAGGTGCTTGCCGACGGCACATGCGGCATTTCGGCGGACGACCGTTTCACCGAGCCGGCCGGCATGTCGGTCAATCTCAACTGCTCGGGCGGAGACGACGACACCCGCACCAAGGGCAGCGATTCAGCAGAGTTTTATTTTGAATAGGATATGGCAGAAAAGTATTCGAACATAGCGGTAATCTACGGAAGCGATTCTTCCGAGTGCGAAGTTTCATGCAGGAGCGGCGAGTTCGTGGCTTCCCGTGTAGATGACACCAAATACAGTGTGTATGAGGTGTTTGCACGCCATGGCAGGTGGGAGCTCGTGGCCTTCCGCAAGAAGGATTCCATGAGGGTCACCTTCCCCGAGGGCTCCCGTCCGAGGGTGGACCGCAACGATTTCTCGGTCAATGTCTATGGCGAGAACATAAAACTGGACTATGCATACGTGGTGCAGCATGGCCGTCCGGGCGAGAACGGGCTGCTCCAGGGATACCTCGAAATGCTGGGCATACCCTACAGCAGCTGCTCCGCCTTCGTCTCCTCCGTGGTGTTTGACAAGTATGCCTGCAAGTGCTATCTGCGCAATGCCGGTCTTGTGAACATGGCTCCCGAGGTGTTCATCCGCAAGGGCTCCGATGTGGATGCCTGCGTGCGCGAGGTGGTTTCCACCCTGGGTTTCCCCGTGTTCGTAAAGCCTACTGACGGCGGCTCCAGCTTCGGCATCACCAAGGTTTCCTCCCCCGAGGGACTCTCCGATGCCATATCATACGCATTCAGCGAGGGCGAGACCCTTATCATAGAGCAGGGCGTTGTCGGAAGGGAGCTCACCTGCGCGGCCTATCTGGACGGAGGGGAGGTCAAGGCCCTGCCGGTCATAGAGATAGTCACGGAGAACGACTACTTCGACTACGATGCCAAGTACAACGGCTACAGCCAAGAAATATGTCCCGCCCCCATCCCCGAAGACCTTGAGAAACTCATCAAAGAGACTACCTGCAACATCTACAGGCACCTTGGCTGCAAGGGCGTGGTGAGGATAGACTACATATCCGCCGAAGACGGACTTTACTTTCTGGAAGTCAACAATATACCCGGAATGACCAGCGCCTCCCTCGTGCCCCGCATGGTGAGGACGGCCGGGATGGACATGACGGCATTCATATCAACCATCATCGAGAATTCCTGATGCTGCTGTCCGCACTCCAAAAATCGGCGATTGCTTCCCTGTCGGAACTGTATCCCGCTTCCGAGGCCAGGAGCATAGTCCTCATGCTCTGTTCTTCCCTTTTCGGGACGGGCAGTTATACGGGCATAGTGGACCCCGGTTACGAAATACCTGATACAAAGGAATTTGACAAGGCTATGGAAAGGCTGCTCAAAGGGGAGCCCATACAGTATGTGCTGGGCCGCTGCGAGTTCTTTTCCTATACCTTCAATGTCAATCCTTCAGTGCTGATACCCCGTCCCGAGACGGAACTGCTGTGCCGGGAGGCCGTCAATGTGCTGGGCCGCCTGCAGAGGATGCGCGGGGCTTACGGCAAGTCCGCCGTCCCTCTTCGCGTGGTGGATTTCTGTACCGGATCGGGCTGTCTGGCCTGGAGCTTGGCGCTGTCCGTGCCCGGTGTCCGCGTCGTGGCTACGGACATTTCCGAAGAGGCCCTTGCTGTGGCCTCGGGGCAGCCTTTCAAGGCTCTGCTCAAGGAAAAGGGAGCCGTTGCTCCGCAGTTTGTCAAGGCCGATCTGCTGGACCCTTCCCAGCTTCCCGAGGGACCTTTCGACATGATAGTTTCCAACCCTCCCTATATCATGGAGGAGGAGAGGAGCATAATGCACTCCAATGTGCTGGACTGGGAGCCTTCCATTGCCGTTTTCGCTCCTGCCGAGAACCCTCTGGTGTTCTACCGCGCCATAGCCGGGGCCGCCGGAAGGCTGCTTCACGAGGGCGGCGGAGGAATGGTGGAAATCAATGCGGCGCTTGCCCGGGACACTCTCGAAGTGTTCAAGGCGGCGGGCCTCAAGGGCTGCGAAATCCGCAAAGACCTCTCCGAGAAGCCACGTTTCATCGCCTGGCGGGTGTAGAGTGTTTAGAATTTGCACGGATTTTACCTTTTTGGACTTAAAGAAAATGGCTTTGCAGGCAGCTGCAAGGCCTTTTTTCGACTTTATCCGTGTACGATTTTATTACACGGATAAAATTTGTTCTCTTTGCGGAAAATACTGACGATATGAAAAGAGAACTGATTATCGCCCTGTCCATTGCAGGACTTTGGCTGGGCTCGGCTTGTGAAAGGGTGGACCATTCGGGCGACCGCCCTTCCGCCGGAAGCATGGATGTATGGCCCGATGAAGTTGCGCAGATACTCTCGCACCTGCCCATAGGAGTGCAGCAGATGGAGGAGGTTAAGGATGCCGTGGGCTCATCTTCGGGCAACGGCTATGACGAGGAGTACATGATGAAGGACCTGTTCACGGCCCCCGGAGCCGGAGTGGGGGACGACGGGACCAAGGCGAGGGAGGCTGCCTACGAGCGCCCCTTGAAGGACCTCTTCGCGGAGTACCTCGCCTCGACCACTACCAAGGCCGGCATGTCTGCCGAGGAGTACATGGCGGCTCTGGAATCCTCGGGATTGCAGATATACTGGCCATATTATGACAATTGGGACGGAAAGTCCATGCCTGTAATTACTTACGACCCCGAGGACGGTTCTTCCCGCAACACCGGATGGACCATGGAGAACGGCGAAATCGTGGAACTGGTAGTGGACGAGGCCCTTGCCATGGAGCGCCCTGTCTGGGTGGTGAACCGCAACGACGACAGCGTGTATTCCAGCCTGGAGATGCGCCGCCGTGAGGACCCTTCCTGGGGCAGCGGCTCGGGAGGCATAACCATCACCAAGTCCGACGCTCCCCTGCGCACCCTGATACTCAAGGATTTCAAGGCCAACCGCAACTACGACCCATGGTTTTCAGGGGCCAGCGAGTTTTTCATCAAATGCGCTGCTGTAGAGAACTTTACGGCCTCCACCGAGGCCGAACTGAGGCTGTACGAGCCTTCCGTCACGGACTTCATGGTGGTGGTGCGGCGCAAGGAGATTGGGCAGGTGCGTCCCTTCAATGCTGTGCTCGTGTCGGAGTGGACAGACCAGCTGGAGACCTGCGCGTTCATGATAACGGAGGACGACGGCGGCACCGTGACTTCGTGGAAATGCTCGGCCGAGGTGAAGATAAAGTCCAAGACCTACGGCTTCGACATGAACATTCCCTTCAATTCGCGGGACGACATTGTCTGGAGAGGGCAGCTGTCAGGAAAGTATTTCGAGAAATACAACAGAGAAACGGGGCATTTCGGGGATGTGGACCTGACCTTCGAAATCTTGGAATAGGCGCTATCTCAGCCAGGCCTCAGGGTTCTGGGGCTTGGTTTCCTTCCATATCTGGAAGTGCAGGCGCGTCTCGTCCCCTATGGTATCCACGGTGCCGAGCACCTGACCTGTCTTGACCTTCTCGCCGGCCTTGACGGCGACGGTGCCCATCTTGCAGTAGAATGTGAAATAACTGCCGTGCTGGACCAGTATGCACTTGTTGTAGCCCGGCATAACCACTATCTGCTTGACCACTCCGTCGAACACGGCCTTAATCTGGGAGCCCTTGTCCAGGGCTATCGTGATGCCGTTGTTGAAAGGCATCTTGACGCTCTTGAACACGGGATGGCTGTGCTGGCCGAACTTCTCCACCACGGGACCTTGGGCGGGCCAGGGCAGCTTGCCCTTGTTCTGGGAGAACTCCTTGTCCAGCTTGATGTCCGCGTCCTTGGCCTTGCCGCCTTTGCTGCTGCTCTTTCCTGCCTGCCGGATGAGGCGTTCTATCTCCCTGTTGAGGTCCTCCACCTGCTTTTTCTTGGAGGCGAGTTCCTTCTGGTATTTCTTCTGCTGCTTCTTCAGTTCGCCGACGAGGTTCCGGGCCTGGGACTCCTCCTTCTTCAGGGAATTCATTTCCTTGACCCTTGCACTGCGCAGTTTCTGGGCCTCGTCCTTCTTGACCTGCAGCTTGGCGTTCTCCTCTTCCAGTTCGGCCTTGGTGGCGGAAATCCTCTCGGCCTGGGTGTTCATCTTGGAGGAAAGCCCCCTGAGGTATCCCACCCTGCGGAAAGCCTGGGAAAGGTTGTCGCTGGCGAGAATGTACATGTACCAGACCTTCGCGTCCCTGTTCTTGTAGGCGTTCTTGACGAGACGGGCGTAATAGGTCTGCAGGGTGTCCAGCCGCTTCTGTATCTTGTCTATGTCCTTCTGCCTGGCGCTTATCTGGGTGGCGAGCTCCTTTATGTCCTTGTCGCTTTCGGCGATTAGCTCCTTCCTTGCCTCTATCTTTTTCTGGACGAGGGTCAGGGACGAAAGGGCGCTGCTGCTCTTGCTCCTGTTCTCGGCAAGCTGCTTGTCCAGCTGGGCTATTTCCTTCTCCAGCCTGGCCTTCTTGCTCTCCTGGGCGCGGGTATCCTGTCCGTATGCGCCGTTGCAGAGCAGCAAGGCGGACAGCAGCAGGATTGATATGCGGAGAGCCTTTTTCATTCTACCTCTTCGTTGCTTTCTGCGGCCTTGGCCCTGGCCTGGTTGCGGTAAATCTTGGCAAGGTCTGTCTCTCCCAGTTTCTCCAGCACCCTCGCATAGTGGCTCAGCGTGACCGCGCTGTCCTTGCCTCCGTAGAGCATGGCATGCTTGAATATGGGCTTGGCCTGCTCGTCCTTGCCCTGCAGGTGCAGTATCCATCCGTAGGTGTCGAGGTAGGTAGCGTTGTCGGGCTCCTGCTGTATGCACTTGCGGGACATCTTCTCGGCCAGGTTCAGCCTCACCCCGTCAAGGGCCAGGTACCATGCGTAGTTGTTCAGCACGGGGGCGTAGTCCGGGTTTATCTTCAAGGCCTTGGCGTATGCCTTCATGCACTTGTCCTTCCGGCCTATAGAGTGGTACATGTCTCCCATGGTACTCCATGCGCTAAGGCAGATGGCGCTGTCCTTGGGGGCAGCCTTTATCATTCTCTCGCAGTTGGCTATGACCCCTTCGTAGTCCTTGCGGTTGTACCTTGCCACTGATATCATTTCCAGCAGCTGTATCTGGTCGGGGAAGTCCCGGACCGCCTCTTCTGTCGCCTTCTCCAGAGTGTCGTAATCGCCTGATTCTCCGAGTACTTGCAGCCACAGTAGCCTCGCCGGCAATTTCTCCGGAGCAGCCTTGGCGTATGCTCCGAATATGTCCGCAGCTTCCTTCACCCTGCCTGTGCGGTAGTACCATACTCCCTTTCCGGTCTGAATCGCCGAATCTGCGGGATGGACAGAGGCGGCCTCGTTCCATACGGAATCAATCTGGGGCATGTACAGCTGGAGGAAACGGGGGTCGCTGCGGTTTGTAAGTTCACTCATGTAGTCGGCCTTCGCCTCGGGCGCAGCCTCCTGGTTGGACATCACCTGACCCAGGGTGCTGAAAAACCGGGGGAAGCGGCGGGTCATCCTGAAGACCTCGCTCTTGCCTATGAGGGCGGGGGCGTAGTCCTTGTCCAGGGACAGGGCCTCGTCATAGTAGGCGAGGGCCAGGGAATCGCTGAACATGCCCATGTGATGGTCTCCGAGCATGGACAGCACCTGTGGCGAAGAATACTCTTCGCTGTAGTCCTCCAGCACCTTCAGGGCCTCTTCCTGCTTCTGCCGGGAAAGCAGTATGCGGTATCTTGTCATGACGGTGGGGTCGGACTTGCCGGCGAACTTCTCAATCTCGTCTATCATTGCAAGCCCCTTGTCGATTTCGCCCCTCTGCATGTATATGTTTACCAGCTGGTAATAGGTATTGGTCTTTTTCGGGAAAGCCTTCATCATGGACTCATATCCGGCCACGGCCGCATCCGTTTCGCCGCGGGACAGGTACAGGGCGGCGAGGCGGTCGCGGTACCAGTAGTTGGTGCTGTCCAGCTCCACGGCCTTTGCAAGGTACTCCGCGGCATCCCCCTTGACGACTACTCCTTTCATATCAAGGGCCATCCTGGCCATTCCGAGATAATACCAGGCCGCATCGTTGGAGGGCTCCTCCCGGGCGAGTTTGGAAGCCTTCGTGTAGGCTGACATATATTGCGCGTCGCTCATGTCCTGGGCGATATCGACAAGCCTCCTGTCCTGCGCAAAAGCGCAGAACACGCATGGCAGCATGACTGCCAGAACAAGTATAAATTTCTTCATCATCCTCACGAAATACAAAAATAGTACAAAATATGGATTTTCCAGCCGTTTTTTGCTATCTTTACAAAAATAAAACCACAATCAAGGGACATGGGCATGCAACGTTTCGGCGACAAAATGCATCTTATATCCCGGGAAACACAAAGGAATGAACCCCAAGCTGTGGAGCAGAAATACGGGCAGAACTTGATCAATGCTTGCAGGAAAGGTGACAGGTCCTCCCAGAAACGCCTCTACGACAGCCTGGCCCCGAAAATGTTCGCCCTGTGCCTGCGTTACATGGGGCGGAGGGATGAGGCCGAGGATGTCCTGCAGGATGGTTTCGTGACTCTGTTCTCCAAGCTGGATTCCTTCAGCGGGGAGGGTTCATTCGAAGGCTGGGCCCGCAAGATCTTTGTAAACACTGCGCTTATGTCCCTGAGAAAGAGGGATGCGCTGAAGATGAGCGACGACCTTGACACGGCCCGCTCCCTCAGCACTCCTTCTCCGTCTCAGCTGCAAAATATCGGCTACAAAGAGCTGCTTGGGCTTGTCGCGGACCTTCCCGCAGGTTACAGGACAGTCTTCAACATGTTCGTGGTGGAAGGATACACCCACAAGGAAATAGCACAGCATCTGGGCATAAGCGAGGCCACGTCCCGCTCCCAATTGCAGAGGGCGAGAATGTTGTTACAAGAAAAGATCGGAAGATTATAAGATGCGAAACGAAGATAAAGAGTTCGACCTCCTCGTGAGGTCAATGTTGGAAAATGCACAGGAGGAGGTTCCCTCCCGTGTGTGGGAGAATTGCGAGGCTGCGCTGGATGCAAAGCGCCGTCCCGTGGTGCTTTGGTGGCGCAGGGCCGCGATAGGCCTGGGTGCCGCGGCAGCCGCCGTCGCTCTTGTTCTGCTCGCCGTAAGGCAGCCTTCGGCGGACAATGTAGGCAAGGACCTTGTGGCAGTGCAGGAGAAAGTCACTTCCTCCGCGGAGCCTTCCGTAGAGAAGGATACGGCCCCTGCCGCCTCACAGTCTCTTCTGGCCGTGGCTGAGCCCGCCGCCCACAAGTCGCCCGCCGCCGCTGCAAAGCCTTCCGTAAAGGCCCCCGAGGCTTCCCCCGCCGAGGTTATTCCTCAAGAAGAAAACAACACTGCTGACATTCAAATATATACGAAAGACGAGGAAGAGTCCTCGCAAGCTTCGCCGGAGGGCCTTTCCCCCGAGGAGAGAATACCTTCCTCGGTGACGGACCTGCCTTCCTCCGACCCCTTTGCCGCCATGGAAGTCCAGGAGAGCCGCAAGCCTTCGGGCAAGCGCTTCTCCCTGGCTCTTGGAGGACAGATGCTCACCAACGGCAATCCCCAGGCCGTAGCCGCTTTCAACGGGCGCAGGGCCATGGCCGCCGCTCCGCCCACCGAGACCAATATCCATCAGACCAGCACCAATTCCATCTATGCCGTGCCTATCAGCGTAGGACTTACGGCCCGGTACAACTTTACCAATCGTTGGTCTGTCTCGGCAGGATTTACATGGTCCATGATGGAGCGCACCTTCACCGGAGTCTATACCGAGGTCAAGGACGGAGTCATCACCAACAGCATCAATTCGGATATCCACAATACCCTTCACTATGTGGGTATCCCCCTTATGTTCGGCTTCAACATCATCGACAACGGCCGCTTCATGCTTTACGCCTTCGCCGGCGGTTCTGCCGAGAAAGGCATAGTGAGCCGTTTCCGCATCAGCCCTTCTTCCGGAGCCCCTGTCATATTCAACCAGAGCATTCCGGGTGTGCAGCTCTCTGTGGGCGGCGGACTTGGCGCACAGTTCAACATCACCAAGTTCCTCGGCATCTACATAGACCCTTCGCTGCGCTACTGGTTTGACTGCAACCAGCCGGTCAGCATACGCACCCAGCAGCCTCTCATGGTCGGATTCGAGGCCGGAGTGCGTTTCAACCTATAGTCCCGACATCATTTCGGCCCTGTCCAGGAACCGGTATCCCGCGGCCTCTGCAATGTATGCGGGGATAATCGGGCCCGCCGAGGGCGTGCATCCGTGGCTTACCGCCATACTTGCCGCCCGGAGGTCTCCTATGGTGCGGGCCATTCTTATCACCCTTGAATAGGCCCTTGCCGAGAGTCCCATCCTGTATATTATTTTCTCCATGGTGTCCTTGCAGGCAGGGTCCAGGGGGCATAGTTCGTTCATCATCTTGGTGGACATCTCCGCATTGGTGAATATGCCCTCGCCACGGAATCTCTCTTTTTGTATTTCCCTTGCGAGCCTGACCCTCTCGGCCACGGCCGCGCTGCTCTCCGCCCTTGGCCTGTTGACCAGCTTGCCGGCATCTACGGGATGCAGCCACAGCTGAACGTCTATCCTGTCCATGATAGGGCCGGACAGCCGTCCCAGATAGGAGTTCCTCTGGGCCACGGTGCAGGTGCATCTGTCGGCTTCGCCGTAATAGCCGCAGGGACAGGGATTCGTGGCCGCCACAAGCATGAAGGAGCAGGGATAGACCACCCTCGAGCGCAGCCTGGAAATGGTCACCTGCCTGTCTTCCAGAGGGCCCCTCAGCGCCTCTGCCACCGTCTTTGGAATCTGTGCGAATTCGTCCAGGAACAGTATTCCGTTCTGGGCCAGGGACACTTCCCCGGGCAGTATGTTGTCTCCGCCTCCGCCGCCTACTATGGCCGCCAGGGACGCGCTGTAATGCGGGCTCCGGAACGGCCTTCTGCGGCTCATTCCGTAGCGTAGGCCTCCCTTGCCGGCGACCGAGTATATCTTGCTGGTGATTATGGCCTCATCCATTTCCATGGGAGGCAGTATCCCCGCTATAGCCTTGGCCAGCGAGCTCTTCCCGCTGCCCGGGCTGCCTATCATTATCAGGTTGTGTGATCCCGCGCAGGCTATCTCCACGCCCCTTTTCGCCCCTTCCTGGCCTATGATTTCGCTAAAGTCCATATAGTCAATGCCGGGGCCCTCTTCCTCCCCCTGCAAGGGAATGTTCCTGACATCGAAACTCTCCTTGTCTCCCTGCCCCGAGAGTATGCACAGCACGTCCTCGAGCTTATCTACGGCATATACCGTGGTCTTTTCGTACTCCGCCGCCTCGAGCGCAGAAGTCCGGGGCAGTATGCAGCCTTCAAAGCCCTCCCGAAGGGCCAGCTCCACTATGGGCAGGGCTCCCGGCACCTCCCTTACGGACCCGTCCAGGCCCAGTTCTCCCATTATTATGTATTTGTCCAGAAGGGGGAGTTCCCTCTGTCCGGAAGCCGCTATTATGCCCAGCGCTATGGGCAGGTCGTACCCGCTGCCCTGCTTGTGCATATCGGCGGGAGCCAGGTTTATGACGGTTTTCTTGCCCGGAATCCGCATTCCGACGGACTGCAGGGCCGTCATTATCCTCAGCAGGCTTTCCTTGACGGCGGCATCTGCCAGGCCGACCAGATGGATTCCTATGCCTGTTGATATGTCCACTTCAACTGTGACGGGCACAGCATCGATTCCAATGCACTTTGCCCCGTAAATATTTGTAAGCATGATGTTTATGGGTAAACTTCCAAAGATGTGAGATATCCGTTTATCATTATCGCGAGCCTTCGCCCGTCCTTGAGCAGGTAGGGGAACATCAGATCATCCGAGGGGGTGACAGCCGCCCAGGAATGACCGTCCTTCCACAGGGCGCAGGAGTTGCCAAGCAGCCTGTCTCCGGGGGCCTGCAAGGGAATGGCAGTGGCATATTCGTTCTCCTCCGTGGCGAAAACCACTATCTCGTTCCCTGCCATATACGGGCAGACATCGCTTCCGGACACATATACCGGGCGGCCCCGAAGGTCCCAGATATAGGTTCTCTGTCCGTCCGGGAGACTGAACCTGGCCTTGACATAGAGATTATCCCCGCTGTGAATCAAGCTGACTCCATATACGGCCGTGGCTCTTGAAGTGTCGAAACCTGTCTTTACGACTCCGTCGCAATAGACCAGTATGTTGCCCTGCCCGCTAAGGCCCGCAGTCCACATGCTGCCGTCTATAAAGGCGGCATCGAAGACCTTGACGGCGGGGGCTGAAAGGGGCTGCTCCACGGCCTCGCAGTCGCTTACCCTGAACAGTATGCCCTCGGCCGAAGTATATGCGAATTCGGGGACCCCGCCCATAAGGGCCAGCGCTCCGTAGTCCCTTACCGTATATTCATATCCTCCGACTATGCTCCCGAAGGCCCTTGCGAACATGTCCTTGCCGTTCAGCCTGAGGGTGAATCCGCTGCCTCCGAGACTCTCGCCCAGCGTCCAGAGGCCATCTTCGGTGAGGGCCATTCCCTTGAACAGCTCCCGGCCTTCGAAGCGCAGCAGTTCCTCTCCGTCCCTTGCCACCACGGTCTGTCCGCTGTCGAAGTAATCGCTATACAAGTGCTTGTCAATTATGTGGTTACGGTCAGGGTCCGGCTGGGGGCCGCCGCTACGCCCCGCCTCTACGGACAGCACCCTTCTCTGGCCCGCGAACAGGGTCAGAAGGCACTGCTCGCCGTCGCCTCCCTTGCGCCAGTCGTGTCCCTCAGGGAACTCCACGGCGGTTATATAGGCGACGGTGTCCCCGTCATTACGGGCAGGTTCGCTTTCAGCCGGGAGCCTGTGCCTGCCGTCCCAAGGGGTCAGGGAAGTCCTCGGGGACGTCCTTGCGCAGGCGCATATAACAAGAATCAGAAAGAAAAGCCTTTTCATTCGCAGCAATTTTTGTCAAAGGAAATGACAATGCCGCGGACGGCGAAATTTTTTGCCCCATGACGGGGCCTTTCGCCACAATTATACTTTTCTTTACATTTTTTGCTTTTTCTTTACAAAGTCATGTTCAAAAAAAACGCTCCTCAGAACGAGGAGCGCAGTGCCTTTTCTATCTCAGCCGCCATGGGGGCGGGGTCGTCCAGACCCTCCAGAACGGGCGCTATGAACGATATCATCTGCAATATCCTGGCCTCTTTCTCGGGAATCCCTCGGGAGCGCATGTAGAACTGCTCGTCGGGGTTGAGGCTGCCCACGGTAGCGCCGTGCGAGCATTTTACGTCGTCGGCGTAAATCTCCAGCTGGGGCTCGGTGTCCACCTTGGCATCCCGGCTCAGCAGCAGGTTGCGGCTCTGCTGGTAGGCTTCGGTCTTCTGGGCATCCGGAGCCACGATTATGGTGCCGGCGAAGGCTATCCGGGACTCTCCTCCCGCTATGCCCGTGAACAGCTGGTCGGAAGTGCATCCCGGCATCCTGTGCCGAAGGGTAGTGCTGACTTTCACCCTCTCATCCCCTGCGCAAATATATAGTCCGGCTATCCTGGCTCCGGCCCCCTCGCCGGTAAAGTCGAGGTCGAGGGAAATGTCGGCGCTGCATCCCGGCATGATTACGAGGGTAATGTCGGTGGAGGAACCACCTTCCGCGATTACCCTTATGTCCTGCTTGCAATCCTCCCTGATTACCAGGACCTTATGCAGCCTCTTTCCGCCGGCGGCCACCTCCGCACCTTCGCTCACTGGAGCTATGTCCAAATAATGTCCTGCCATCTTTAGAAACTGTCAAATCCTTGGGTCTCAATGATATCGATGATTTCCCGTCCTCCTGTGCGCACTATCTTTCCGGCCTTCAGCACATGCACCACGTCGGGCACGACGTATTCCAGCAGTTTCTGGTAGTGGGTGATTATTATGGAGGACTTTTCAGGAGAACGCAGCGAATTGACTCCGTCTGCCACTATCTTCAGGGCATCCACGTCGAGTCCGCTGTCAGTCTCGTCCAGTATGGACAGCACGGGGTCCAACATTGCCATCTGGAAGATTTCGTTACGCTTTTTCTCGCCGCCGGAAAATCCCACGTTGACCTCCCGCTTGGAGAACTCAGGACGCATCTTGACAAAAGCCATTTTCTCCTTCATAAGCTTCAGGAAATCAGCAGATTTCATCTCTTCCTCGCCGAGGGCCTTGCGCTTTGCGTTTAAGGCCGCCTTCATGAACGCGGTGATGCTGACTCCGGGGATTTCTATAGGGTACTGGAATGACAGGAAAATGCCCGCCCAGGCCCTTTCCTCGGGAGACATGGCCAGCAGGTCGCGACCCAGGAACTCTATGCTGCCTGCCGTCACGTTGTACTGCGGCTTTCCGGCCAGCACGGCTGAAAGGGTGCTCTTGCCGGCTCCGTTGGGACCCATGACGGCGTGAATCTCGCCCTTGCGGATTTCAAGGTCGATTCCGCCCAGTATTTCCTTTCCTTCAATCCCGGCATGCAGTCCGGTGATTTTCAGCAATATATCTTTTTCCATATCATTGTTTCTTTCTGTAGAGTTTCATCCATGAGTAGAGGGACCATATTCCGTTTATAAGGTATAGCGAGCAGACAATGGGCATGAATACGTTGCCGACGGAAAGGTGCAGCGCTATCTGGGATATGTTGACCAGCAGCCAGACTATCCAGCAGTCCCATTTCTTGAGGGCGGACAGCAGCTGGGCCAGCAGTATCATCACGGTCACGCAGGAATCCAGGTAGGGATGGGGGTCTGAGGGGAAGAGCGAATCCAGAGTCCATCCCCACAGGAAGGCCACAATCAGCACCCCGGCTATGGCAAGGGCCCTTTCCGGCCACGACAACATGCTCACTTTCAGTGATTTGGCATCGGCCGAGCTCTGCTCCTCCTCTCTTGGATGGGTCCATCTCCAATGGCCCATTATGTTGATGGCCAGGGATATGGGCTGAAGCAGCAGGCTGGCGTAGAGGCTCTTGTTCCAGAACAGGAAGAACAGGGCCGCGGTATAAAGGTATCCGACCCAGAAATTGTACTTGGAATTGCGCCCGGCGAGGAACACGCAGGTGAGCCCCAATATGGAACTCACGAGGTCGATGAGCAACACCGGCCGGCCTCCGAGGGTAAACAGTATTATGTCAGTCCATTCCATTATCCTACAGAACCTTCAAGTGATACTTGCAGCAGTTTCCTGGCCTCCACGGCAAATTCCATGGGCAGGCGGGAAAGCACTTCCTTGGCATATCCGTTGACGATAAGGCCTACTGCATCCTCGGGGCCTATTCCCCTGGAGTTGCAGTAGAACAGCTGGTCCTCGGATATCTTGGACGTGGTGGCTTCATGCTCGACCACGGCGGTGGGATTCTCGTTCTTGATGACAGGGAAGGTGTGCGCCCCGCACTTGCTGCCTATAAGCAGGCTGTCGCACTGGGAGAAGTTGCGGGCACCTTCGGCCCCTGGCATCATGCGGACAAGCCCCCGGTAACTGTTCTGGCTCTGTCCTGCCGAAATGCCCTTGCTGACAATGCGGCTGCGGGTGTCACGGCCTATGTGTATCATTTTGGTGCCCGTGTCGGCCTGCTGGCGGTTGTTGGTGACGGCCACTGAGTAGAATTCCGAGGAACTTCCGTCTCCCATCAGTATGGTCGAAGGGTATTTCCATGTGATGGCGGAACCTGTCTCCACCTGGGTCCAGCTCAGATGGGCCCCGCTGCCTTTGCACAATCCTCTCTTGGTCACGAGGTTAAGTATGCCTCCGCGTCCCTGCGCATCGCCCGGATACCAGTTCTGGACGGTGCTGTATTTGACATCCGCGTCCTTGCCTACCACTATTTCCACCACGGCGGCATGCAGCTGGTTCTCGTCCCTCATGGGGGCGGTGCAGCCCTCCATGTAACTGACCGAAGAGCCTTCCTCCGCGACTATCAGCGTCCTCTCGAACTGCCCTGTGCCAGAGGCGTTTATGCGGAAATAGCTGGACAGTTCCATGGGGCAGTGTACCCCCTTGGGGATATAGCAGAAGGAGCCGTCGCTGAACACCGCCGAATTGAGAGCGGCGAAGTAGTTGTCCCCTGCGGGCACCACCGAGGCGAGGTGCTTGCGCACAAGGTCGGGATGCTCGCGCACGGCCTCGGAGAATGAGCAGAATATTATGCCCTTTTCCTCCAAGGTCTTGCGGAAGGTCGTAGCCACTGATACAGAATCGAATACGGCATCCACGGCCACCACTCCCGCGAGGGCCTCCCTCTCCTTGAGGGGAATGCCCAGTTTCTCGAAAGTCTTCTCCAGCTCGGGATCTATTTCCTTTGGCCTTTCGCTGTCCTTCTTGGGCGCGGCGTAATATATAATGTCCTGATAATCAATCTTCGGCATGTCAAGATGGCCCCATGAAGGCTCTTCCATCCGCTGCCATAGGCGCAGAGCGTCGAGGCGGAATTCCAGCAGCCAGGAAGGCTCTCCTTTCAAGGCGGAAATCCTGCGTACGATATCCTCGTTCAGGCCCTTGGGGATGAACTCCTGCTCGATGTCGGTTACGAAGCCTTCCTTATATTCCGAAGATGTAAAATCCTTGATATCCATGTATTTACAACATTCTTGTGAGGTCTGCCAGCACTATGGCGGTCATGGCTTCCACGATGACGGGGGTGCGCAGGGCTATGCATACGTCGTGACGGCCGGGAATCTCCAGCTCCGTAAGCTGACCTGTCGCAAAGTTGAAGGTCTTCTGGGCCTTGCCAATGCTGGAGGTGGGCTTGAAGGCGGTGCGGAACACTATGGGATTGCCGTTGGTTATGCCTCCGTTCACTCCGCCTGCGCCGTTTTTCGAAGGGTGGACGTTTATGTGCAGGGTAAGTCCGCTGCTGTCTGCCGTGTCGAAGGGGTCGTTGTGCTCCGAGCCTTTCATCCTCGCGGCTGCAAAGCCGTCGCCGAATTCGATTCCGCGCACTCCGGGAATGGCGAATACGGCGTGAGAAATCAGGGACTCCACGGAGTCGAAGAAAGGTTCGCCCAGTCCGGCCGGGATGTTCTCAACGCGGCATTCCACTATGCCTCCCACTGAATCCCGCTCGCGTATTGCGCTGTCTATCACTTCTTTCCATATCTCCGAGGCCTGGAGCTCGTCCTTTTCCTCTATGCCTCCGTCGGGCAGGGCTTCCTCCTTGTATGAGGCCATGGCATCGCTTCTGCTGACTCCGCCCACTTCGACCAGTTCGGCCTTGACGGAATATCCTATCATTTTCTTGGCCACTACGCCGGCGGCCACTATGGGCAGGGTCAGCCTTCCGGAGAAGTGTCCGCCGCCACGGGGGTCGTTGAAATCCAGCCACTTGATGCTGGCGGTATAGTCCGCATGGCCCGGCCTCGGAATGTCGTTGAACAGGCGGTAGTCGCCGCTGTGGGTGTTGCGGTTGCGGAACACTATGGTCAGCGGCGCTCCGGTGGTGAAGCCGTTATATACTCCGCTCATTATCTCCGGCTCGTCCGTTTCTATCCTCGGAGTGGTGCCCTTGGGACCGCTCTTGCGCCTGGAGATGTCGCCCCGGAAGTCGTTCTCGTCCAGCGCTATGCCGGGCTGTACACCGTCTATCACGACACCTATCGCGTCGCCGTGGGATTCACCGAAAATGGATACCCTGAATTTCCTGCCGAAAGTATTCATAATTTCCCGAATGAATTGATAAATGAAGGGAAGGACTTGGCGACGCACTTCTCGTCGTCAATTTCTATGGGGGAGTCGGCTCCGAGGGAGGCCACTTTCAGGGCCATCACCATGCGGTGGTCGGAGTGGGAAGTGTATTTTCCGCCCTTGAGCAGATTGCCTCCGAGCAGCCTCTGGGCCAGGGAATGGCCCCTGACGACCAGTTTGTCGCCCTTTATGTAGGCCAGCACGCCCATTTGCGAGAGCATTTCGGTTATGGCCTTGCCCCTGTCGCTTTCTTTGTTGGCGAGGCGGCTCACTCCGCTTATGCTGCTGGTGCCCTGGCAGAAAGCTGCCAGTATGGACAGTATGGGGAAGAGGTCGGGGCAGTTGCCCGCATCCACCTCGAAGCCTTTCAGAGGGGCCTTGAATACGTTGATTATCCTGTCTTCTTCCTGCTCGGAAAGGCTTGCGCCGGCTTCCGTCAGTATGTCCAGAATGCTTATGTCCGCCTGGAGGGAACGGGTGTCAAGTCCTGACAGACAGGCCTTTCCGAAGATGGCTCCGGCCACCAGGAAGTTGGCCGCGCTGCTCCAGTCGCCCTCCAGCAGCACCTGCGCCGCCTTGTAGCGCTGTCCGCCTTTGATATGGAAGACCATCCTGTCGCAGCAGTCCCAGTCGTGGGTCTGTACGAACTCCTCGTCGCCTTCCATTTCGGTTTCTATCTTGATGCCGAACTGCTTGAGCACGTCCACCGTCATGAAGAGGTAGGGGATGCTCTTGGGGTTGTTGACATACAGCACGGTGTCCTTTTTGGCAAGGGGCAGTGCGGCGAGAAGGCCGGATATAATCTGCGAGCCGTCCCTGCCGGAAATCTCCACTTCGCCGGGAATCACGCGGCCTTCGACCGTCATGGGAACGGTTTCGCCGTAGAGCCTTACTCCGAATGCCTGCATTATCTGGGGAGCGCCTTTCAGGGGGCGTTTCAGAAGGGTTTTTTCTCCTGTTATGGCGAATGAACCGCTTGATAGTTCGGACATTAGAGGAATCATCAGGCGGGTCAGGAATCCGGACTCGCCCGTGTGCAGGCTGCTTATGTCAAGGCCGCCTTCCTTTGCACCTGTTCCGGTGATGGTCAGAGTGTTGCGCTTGGCCGAGACCTGTGCCCCGAGGGCCTTTGCCACCGCTATCGCCGAGTCGTTGTCGCCGCAGGCCGTATAGCCTTTCAGTACGGAAGTGCCTTCGGCGAGGGCCGCTGCTATTATCGCTCTCTGGGCGAAACTCTTGGATGAGGGCATGGTTATGGGCTCTCCGGCCATTTCCTTGGCATTGCCATAAACGGCATCCATCATTTCCCAGGTGACCCACTGGCCGGGGGCCGCCTTTTCTTGCATGTTGAGGGCGGCGTATGTGAACGGAGCGCCTTTCCTGAGGCAGTCCAGACGGGTTTCCTTGCCGTCTTCGCCCATGCAGAAGGCTATGAGGGTGGAGGGCTCGAATTCGTCATACAGGGCCATGACCCTTGCGCAATCGGCCGCTGAAGAGGCCGTGGTGACGATTTTTGCTATTTCCGCTCCGAGGTGGAAGCATTTTTCCACCACCGCCTGCAGCGCCGTCGAGGAGTCCGTGCCGTTCCAGTCGTGGAAGGAGCGTATCAGGGTTGTGCCGCATTCGCGGGCCTCGCGGCGTATGCGCTTGCTCATCATGGCCGGGGCTTCGAGTTCCACATCGACATAAGCGGCACCCGACTGTATGGCCTTTATCAGTTTGGCTTCGGCCTTGGTTGCGCTCATGCTGTCGCTGATCCTGCATGTCGCGACAAGGGGAATGTCGGAGTCGTTGAACAGTTCCTCTATCTCGTCGGGAAGGAGGTTGCAGCTGTCCAGGCGGATTTCGGCCATTTCTATCCCGGGACGGTCCAGAATGTCGAATATCTCGTCAATGTTCTTGTTCTGTATGGTGGTGCAAATCATATCAATTCTTCTGTCTTTATGGGCAATTCTTCCACATGGCCTATGCTGCGGGGAACTATGAAGCGTATGGTCCCGTTGTCGGCCTTCTTGTCCTTGGATATGGCATCGGCCATTTCGCTCATGGAGTAGGGACATTCGACTGGCAGTCCGCAGGCCTTTAAATCGGCTTTCAGCCGCTCTGCAAGGGCGTTTTCTCCGGCTATCTCGGCTGCCTTTGCGATGCCTGCCGCTACCGCTTCGCCGTGTGCGAAGGAGCCTTCGGAGAGTTTCTCGATGGCGTGCGCGAAGGTGTGTCCGAGGTTGAGCTTGCGTCTTTCGCCGCTCTCGAACTGGTCGCGTCCGACTATGCCGGCCTTGACTGCCGCCGCCCGGTTTATGAGGGTGGTCAGCAGGGGAATGTCTTCCTGGACGAGGGGGACTATGTCTTCGTACTCGCGTGAGGCTATGCAGCTTATCAGGGTTACGGCCTTTTCGTAGTTGCCGTCACGGTTTTCGATTATGAAGGTCTTGAGCATTTCGGCGGCTCCCGAGAGGAAGTCGCGGCGGGGCAGGGTGACTAGCGGCCAGGGGCAGATGAAGGTGAATTCAGGCTGACGTATCACCCCTATCATGTTCTTGTAGCCCTGGTAGTTGACTCCGGTCTTTCCGCCTATTGCGGCATCGACCTGGGCGAGCAGGGTGGTGGGGACGTAGGCGAAGCGTATGCCTCTTTTGTAGATGCTGGCGGCGAATCCGGCCATGTCCGTGGTGATGCCTCCGCCTACGGCCAGCAGCAGTGCGCCGCGGTCCACGCCGTCCTCCAGCAGCCTTCCGCAGATGGCGGTGACCGTTTCCATGGTCTTGCCCGCCTCGGAGGTGTGGAGCCCGATTATGGATTTGAGACGGCCGCCGGTGAGGGAGCGCCTGTGGCAGCCGCCGCCTCCGTGGCAGCAGTGATGGCCTTCGTCGGCTTGATGGCCCTCGCCGTGGTGGCAGGGGTGTTCGCCGGCCTCGCCACCGTGGCAGCAATGGCCGTCTCCGCCGGGGTTATTGTTGTGGCAATGGTGCTCGTCGGCCTCGGTCCCGTGGCAGCAGTGGTGCTCCTCGGAACGGTCCTCGCCGCCGTGCCTCTCGGACCAAGCTATGGCCCTGGCAATGGTAAAGGCAAACTCCCCGACATTCGCATCGCAAATAAGGTAGATGCTGTCGTATCCCTCCAGGCAGGAAAGAATATCCTCGGGACCCTCCCCGCAGCAGATTCTGCTTATGGGCTTCCCGTCAGTTTTTATTTGTATTTCGTCTATCATTTCTGTTTGAATGGCATACCGCGCGTACGGGCGCAGGCACTAACCTACAAAGATACGTTTTTTTTGTGATATTCCGTAAAATCCCTTATATTTGCAGTCCGAATCCACTCAGCCCGAGTGGCGAAATGGTAGACGCGCTGGACTCAAAATCCTGTGTCCTTAAAAGACGTGCCGGTTCGAGTCCGGCCTCGGGCACGAAAAGACCGATGATGCCATCGGTCTTTTTCGTGCCCTGATGAGCCGCATGACGCGGCCCGGGCCCCTCCCATCAATGCGGGGGCGGACCCCCTCAAACTAAAAGTAAGTATAAGAGGTGGCCGTGGAGGGTATGACCAGGTCAAGCCGATATCAGGTATTCCTCATACAATGCAACCGGGCCGTAGTGCCAGAGTTTGGTCTCTTCGCGTTCCAGACGACGATATGTATTTGAAGCATAGAACTTTGTCAGAGCGTCAAGGGGGCTGATATTCTCGCTTTCAGCGATGAAAGCAGCCACTGCTGCCACCTTCCCGGCAAGAATCAGATACAAGTTCTGCTGGGTAATCTCGGCTCTCATGGTTTAACATCCTTTGCTTCGATAAATCTCAATACTTTCAAAGATTCTTCGGTGGAATAGTATCATAGTCCTATTTTCTCTTCGATTTCCTCAAGTAGCCAGGGCATTCCCTGGGTGTGGAGTATATCGTAGTTATTGGAAAGGTACTGCTTGATGCAATACTGGTCAAAAAGCTTTGAAGTGGCCTCTCCTGTGAGTCCGTGTTTGTTCTTGTAGCCCTCAAGGCAGAAGGCCACGAAAAAGAGTATGTCGCTGTCACGTTTACTCATTAGGGTGTTAAGTTGTGATTCATTTTTGATTGTATGATGTCAGCTAGCTTGGCTCAATATCCGCACTCGTTTGGCGGCAAGGTTCTCCGGGAGCGTTTTGCGTTCCCAGGCCTTGACGTCTGCAATGCGGTTGTGTTCA